>DATHKK010000794.1:0-4456 GCA_035489355.1 Candidatus Limnocylindria bacterium | reverse complement strand
CGCAGCTGCCACCACCACACCGCTGCCAATGGGCAAATGAAACTCTGCCGATTCCAAAAAGGTCCCCAGGTTCGCGTCGGTCTGATCGCCGAGAGCGGGATGATTCATGATTTGACGGAGGCCGGCGTGACTGAACTCGCGCCGTTATTGGAACTGGAAAACGTGGAAGCAAAGTTGCGTCCGCTGATTACTCCCAAGCTGCCGCAGTTTCACGTGAGCTACGTGCGCATGCTGCCGCCCGTCGAGCGGCAGGAAGTGTGGGCCGTGGGCGTGACGTATTTGCGCAGCAAAACAGCGCGCATGGAGGAATCGGATTTCAGCGCCACGGCTTACGACAAAGTTTACGACGCGCCGCGGCCGGAACTTTTCTTCAAGTCGATGCCCGAAAAAGTCGTGGGCACGGGCGATACCGTCGGCATTCGGCGCGATGCGAAGTGGAACGTGCCGGAGCCGGAACTCGCGCTCGTGCTGAACTCGCGTGGGAAAATTGCAGGCTACACCGTCGGCAACGACATGAGTTCGCGCGACATTGAGGGAGAGAATTTATTGTATCTGCCGCAGGCGAAAATTTACGACCGCTCGTGCGCGCTGGGACCGTTCATCCGGGTCGGCGCCACGGAGGAGGAAGCGCGAGGCTGGAACATCGACATCGAGATTTGGCGTGAAGAGCGTCTTGTGTTTCGCGACGACACTTCTATTGGGCGTATCAAGCGAACTTTTTCTGAAATGGCGGAGTACCTTTTTCGCAGCCAGACATTCCCACATGGCGCGGTGCTGCTGACTGGCACGGGCGTAGTGCCGAAGGACGATTTTACGCTACAGGTCGGGGACGGGATTCGAATCGAGATTTCGGGAATCGGGATTTTGGACAACAACGTGGTTGCGGTCTAGCCGGGCGGTTACTTCAACTTGCTGCCGGTTTCCAACCGGCATGTGCAACTCACACTCACAGTGACGCCTCTCTCTTCGCGTGGCTCTGCCACAGTTGCAAACGGGCAGCAGGTTAACTCTTCCGCAGACGCAGAATACGAAAGGCTTGAGGCGCGGCCATTCCTCCGGCGCCGGGTTGCAGCGTGAGTTTCACACACGGTGCGTGACTGAAACGCACCAGAAGCTGCCGGGTCGTCTTCATTTCCAGTTGAACGCTGCGTTGTTCGCTGATCATGGTTTGTGTTAGCAGGCGCAAGGCCACCTCGCGTGGCACGTCTTCAGTCCCATCACTTGAATCGGCTTGGCACTCCCGAAGGCTTTTGTTTACGTCTCGGCGCACATGAAGTTTCTCATCTCTCTCGCTTTGCTGGCTGGACTCTGGTGTCTGGCCGGGCGCGCGGCGGAGACGAATGAGACGCTGATCATCAAGGGATCTGGTGTCGTTGACCTGGACACCGGAGTGGTCACTTACACGAACGGCGTGCGGGTGGAATATGGCTCGGTGATGCTGACGGCGGGGAAGGCGCACATCGATCAGAAGAGCGGCGAGATTCAAGCGGAAGATGACGTGGTCCTCATTCGCGAAGGCGGCCAGGCGTTTCGCAGCCAGCGGCTTAACTACAATTTCAAAACGCGCGTCATCAGCGCCATTAATTTTCGAGCCGGGCAGCCGCCTTATTTCGTCAGCGGCGAAGGCCTTGTGACGCAACCCACGAACCAGACTTACATCACGACGAACGGCACCTTCAGCACCGACGATGTTCCAAAACCGGGCTATCGCATCCGCGCGAAAACAATCGTCATCGTTCCCGGCAAGTCGCTCGAAGCGCGCGAAGCCGTGCTCTATCTGGGTGACGTGCCGATCATGTATTTCCCGTACTACCACAAAGAACTCGGGCGGCATCCGAACAACTATGAATTCCTCGCGGGCTATCGCAGCACCTGGGGGCCGTTCCTGCTCAACACTTACAACTGGTATTGGAACGAGCGCTTGCACGGGGCGGTGAATCTTGATTTGCGCGGGAAGCGCGGCGTGGCCGGCGGCCCCGACTTTTTCTGGAAGGATCCGACGTTTGGCGAGGGCTTGTTGCGCTACTACTACGCGCGCGATGAAGACCCGCGGCGCGTGTTCGGCTACGAGACACCGCCCGCCGATCGCCAGCGCGCGCTCTTTGAGCATCAGTTGTCACCACGAACGAACCTCACGTTGAAGGCGAGGGTTGCGTATCAAAGTGATCCATTCATCATCCGCGACTTCTTCGAGTCCGAATATCACGATGACACGCAGCCCAAGTCTTTCTTCGAGGCCGATCAGGCGTGGCGAAACTGGGACCTGAACGCGCTGACTCAATTTCGTGTCAATGATTTCCAAGAAACCGTCGAACGCCTGCCCGACGTGAAGCTCACCGGCTTGCGCCAGCGCATCGGCGAGACGCCGCTCTTCTACGAAAGCGAAAGTTCCGTGGGCTACTTCCGGCATCTGTTCCCGGATGAGACGAACGCAGTTTACGCGCCCGGTATTACGAACGCTTTCTCCGCGGCACGCGCCGACACTTATCATCAGGTGGTGCTGCCGAAGACTTTCTTTGGCTGGCTCAATGTCATTCCTCGCGTGGGACAACGCCTCACTTATTACAGCGAAGCCGACGGGCGCGGCACCACCACGAGCGAAGAACTGCGTGCTGTGTTCAACACCGGGGCGGAAGTGACCTGGAAAGCGTCGCGCGTTTATCGCGGCGTCGAGAGCGAACTGCTCGACGTGCATGGGCTGCGGCACATCATCGAGCCGTCCATCAATTACGTTTACGTACCGGACCCAAACGTGCGTCCGCACGAGGTGCCGCAGTTCGACAGCCAGTTGCCCAGCTCGCGATTGCTGCCCATCGAATTCCCTGATTACAACTCGCTCGACTCGATCGATAGCCAGCAAACGATTCGTTACGGATTGCGCAACAGATTCCAAACCAAGCGCGAGGATGGCTATGATTATCTGTTGAACTGGGCGACCTACACGGACTGGCGCCTCTCACGACACCGAGGCCAGACCGAATTTAGCGACGTGTACAACGATTTGGTTTTCAAACCGCGTTCGTGGATTTCGTTCGATTCCGAAACGCGCTACAGCATCGACGAAGGAAAATTTCGCGAAGCCAACCACTACGTCACCGTGCAGCCCGACGAAGACTGGAGCATTTCACTCGGGCATCGTTACCGCAAAGACAGCGTGGACCTGGGGCAGGGGAACAACCTCATTCTGGCGACGCTTTATTACCGGCTGAACGAGAACTGGGGCCTGCGCACGCAGCATCACTACGAGGCGCGCGACGGCTTGCTGGAATATCAGTATTACACGGTCTATCGCGACTTCCGCAGTTGGACCGGCGCGCTGACCTTTCGCGTGCGCGAGAACCGCTTCGGCTCGGATGATTACACGGTGGCGGTCACGCTGTCCTTGAAAGCCTTTCCGCGCTTTGGCCTCGGAGCGGATGCGGTTCGGCCGCACCGGTTGATTGGAGGGTAATGGATTGCGGAGCGCGTGTTATCTGTGCTGGCCGTTCAGGACGTTACGCCTCTGCGTGACATTCGGTGCTCACTGCAATTTCGCCCGCACCAATTCCGGCAGATACTTCACCGGCACGGAGCCTTGCGAGAGCACGGCTTCATGGTATCGAGCGAGGTCAAACCTGTCGCCCAGTTCGCGCTGCATCTGCTCGCGCAAACGAACGTGGGCCATGCGGCCGACGAAATACGTGCTGAGTTGCACCGACGTTTGTTTCGCACGGATGAGTTTCTGCCGCGCCTCTTCCGCGGATTGAAACGCGCCTTCCGTCATCAGCCGAATGGCCTCTTCATCGCTCATGTTCACGCAGTGCAGCTTGTGATCGAGAATGGCATTGCACACGGCGCGCAGATAAAATTTCAACTGGTTCAAGCGCAGCGGAAGGCCGCCTCCGCCGTAACCTTGATCGAGCATCATCTGCTCCGTGTAAACCGCCCAGCCCTCGATGTACACGCCCGAGCCGAGGACGCGGCGGATGAGCGACGGCACGCGCGCAGAATATTCGAGTTGCACGTAATGCCCCGGATACGCCTCGTGAATCGTGAGCACCTGGAGCATGTGGCGGTTGTATTCTTCGAGCAGGCTTTGCGTCTGCTTCGCGCTCCAATCTTTGGCCGGTGGCGAAATGGCATATAGGCTGGGCGCATCCGGATCGAGTGGCGGCGCGCCGTTGAGGTAGGCCACGGAGTTGCCGCGCTGAAATTCCGGCATCTCGATGATCCGGCAACGATCCGGCTCCGGCAGCCGCAGAATATTCTTCTCGCGGATGAACTGCTGGATGCGATCCACTGTGCCGCGCGCGTCGGTCACGAGTTCCTCCGGCCTGCTGTGTTCCTTCGCCGCCGCCGCCAGCACGCGCGCCGTTGTGGCGCGCTGCCCGGAAACATCACTTGGCGGAAGCGGCTCTTGCGGAAAGTAGCGATGCCAAAGCTGCCGAGCGATGACGTGCATATCGTTGTGGACGCG
>DATHKK010000793.1:0-2100 GCA_035489355.1 Candidatus Limnocylindria bacterium | reverse complement strand
AAGTGCGCGTGAACACGATGGGCTTTTCCGATCCCTGGGCCAAGGCGGCATTGATGGCGCGCGAAACATTAAACTCGAACAGCGTGTTCGCCGCGTCGGTGGCCACGCCATTGATGGTTGGTTCGTTTTTCCAATCACGCGTTACGACGGGCGCCGCCGCGACCACGGTTGGAACTTTCCCGGCGAATTTCCCGGACATGTGGCTGCGGCTGAAGCGCGTGGGAAATATCTTCACCGGCTATGCGGGCGCGGACGGCCAAAGCTGGGTGCAGCTCGGCGCCGTCACATTGAACGTCGGCAATGTGTCCGTCGGGTTCGCCGTGACCAGTCACGATACGGCGGAGACGACGACCGCGCAGTTCCGCGACTACGCGGCGACCGAACCGAATGCGCCGGTCATCTCGGCCATTCCATTCGTCACGGAACAATTGTCCGCCGCGACGCGTAGCACGCCGGTGGTGATTTCGGAAATCATGTACAAGCCAGCCAGTTCCAACGCCAATCTCGAGTTCGTCGAACTCTATAACTCGAATCCATTTTTTGAAGACATCAGCGGCTATCGGTTGTCGGGCGATGTCGATTTCAAATTCCCTCCGAACACGCTGATGCAAGCAGGAACCTTCCTCGTCGTGGCCAAAGATCCGGCGGCCCTCCAAGCGGCCTACGGAATCAGCGGGGTGCTGGGGCCGTACTCGAATTCTTTGCCCGCCTCCGGCCTGATCCGGCTGCGCAGCGACATCGACGCCATCATGCTCGAGGTGGAATACACGGACAGTAATCCCTGGCCCGTCGGCGCGGACGGCACCGGACACTCGATGGTCCTCGCGCGTCCTTCTCACGGTCAAAATGTTCCACGCTCGTGGGACCACAGCGAACGCGTCGGCGGCTCGCCGAGCCGGCACGAGGCGTTGCGCTCGAAGACGGGTGTGCGCGCCGTGGTGATCAATGAAATCCTTGCGCACACGGATTTGCCCGATGTGGATTTCATCGAACTCTACAACTACAGCACGCAACCAGTGGACATCTCCGGCTGTTACGTGAGCGACGCAGCATCCACGAACAAATTCCAGGTCCCGAACGGAACCACGCTCGCGGGCCACGGCTACATTGCCTTCACCGAAACCACGCTCGGCTTTGCGCTCGGCCACAAGGGCGAGACGATTTATTTCCGCAGCGCGGACGGCACGCGCATGCTGGATGCGGTTCAATATGGACCACAGGAGAATGGCATTTCGTTTGGACGTTATCCGGATGGCGCGCCGGAATTCTATCGTCTCACGACCAAGACGGCCGGCACGACGAATACGATCTTCCGCGTGGACGACGTGGTGATTAACGAAATCATGTTCGGTCCCCTCTCCGAAGCCACCGACGACAAGTATGTCGAGCTTTACAACAAGGGCACGAACGCGGTGAACATCAGTGGCTGGCGATTCACCTCGGGCATCGACTTCACGTTCCCGGCGAACACGAGCATTGCTCCGGACGGTTACGTGGTGGTGGCGAGGAACCGGGATCACTTGCTGGGCCACTATGAGAATCTGAACGCGGCGAACACGTTCGGGAATTTCGACGGCAACCTTTCGCGTGATGGCGAACGCGTGGCACTGGCGAAGCCCGAGATCGACGTGACCACGAACGGTTCCGGCGTCGTGAGCACGAACACTCTTTATCTCGTGGTGGAAGAAGTGACTTATGGCACCGGCGGGCGCTGGTGCAAATGGGCCGACCAGGGCGGCAGCAGCCTGGAGTTGATCGATGCCCGGTCCAACCACCGCCTCGCTTACAACTGGGGCGACAGCGATGAAACCGCCAAAGCCTTGTGGACGCCTTTCCAAAGCACCGGTTTGATCGACACTGGCTCGACGCAGGGCGGCAGTGCCATCGACCGTCTCGAAGTGATGTCGTTGGGTGAAGGCGAGTATTTGCTGGACGATATCGACGCGCGCAATCCATCCGGCGGCAACAACGTGATCGCCAACAGCACATTCGAAAGCGGTGCTCTCACCCCGTGGACGCCGCAGGGAAACCACATCCGCAGCACCATCGAACTCGCCGGCAACAACAGCACGCGCTCCATGCACGTGCGGGCGTGCGGCA
>DATHKK010000792.1:0-3859 GCA_035489355.1 Candidatus Limnocylindria bacterium | reverse complement strand
ACAAGCCGATGGAAATTCATCAATGAAGAATCTAGCCAGCGGCGCCCGGCAAAACAAACGGAAGTTTCGACGGGGCGTGTTTCCGAATGACAAGTGACGCACTGCGCTGTTTAGTGTCCGCGTTTCAACTCATGTTTTCGCGAAATCATTCATGCGCGCGGAGCGGCGCCCGCCAGAAAAGTTTAGGACGCGCTGTCCTGATGCTTTCTTTGCTGCTTTGGAGCGCGTCTTCATTTGCAGCATCGGCACCGGCCAAAATTGATTTCAACCGCGATGTGCGCCGGATCTTTTCCGACAACTGCTACGCCTGCCACGGACCGGACAAGAACAAGCGCAAGGCTGGGTTGCGCCTGGATGTAAAGGAGGGTGCTTTGGCTAAACTTGAGTCCGACGGCTTCGCCATCGTGCCCGGCAAGCCGGAGCAGAGCGCCTTGCTCAAATCCATTTCGCTTCCCGTGGACGACGATGATCACATGCCGCCGGCCAAGACGGGCAAGCAACTGAGCCGGGAGCAGATCGATCTGCTGCGCCGCTGGATCGAGCAAGGCGCGAGATGGGCGGAGCATTGGGCTTACGTCGCGCCGGAGCGTCCGCCCGTGCCCGAAGTGAAGAACAAAAAGTGGGCGCGTAACAACATCGATCGTTTCGTGCTCGCGGAGTTGGAGAAGAAAAAGTTCACGCCGAACAAGGATGCGGATCGCTCTGCGCTCATTCGCCGCGCCAGCCTCGACCTCGTTGGCTTGCCGCCGACGGTCGAGGAAGTGGACGTGTTTCTCGCGGACAAAACTCCCGACGCGTACGAGAAGGTGGTGGATCGCCTGCTCGCGTCGCCGCACTTCGGCGAACGCATGGCGCTGGCCTGGTTGGATCAAGCGCGCTATGCAGACAGCAGCGGTTATCACTTCGACGGGTTTCGCCAGATGCACCTGTGGCGGGACTGGGTGATCAAGTCGTTCAACGAGAATAAACCTTTCGATCAATTCACGGTGGAACAGATCGCCGGCGACCTGCTGCCGAACGCGACCGTCGATCAAAAAATTGCCACTGGCTTTCACCGCAACGTGATGACGACGGACGAAGGCGGCGTGGACCCGGAGGAATACATGGCGAAGTACCAGGTGGACCGCGTGAGCACCACAGCGCAAGTCTGGCTCGGCACGACACTCGGCTGCGCAGAGTGCCACGATCATAAGTACGATCCGCTTTCGCAGCGTGAGTTCTATCAGTTCTATGCGTTCTTCAATGGCATTCCGGAGAAGGGGCTTGATGGAACCCGCGTGAAAAACCCCGCACCAGTGCTGCGAATTCCTTCGCCCGAACAAGGCTCGAAACTGCTGCGCTATCTCGACCAGATTCCGGCGGCGGAGAAGACACTGGCCGAGCGAGAAGCGGAATTGCCGAAGGCGCAGGAGAAGTGGGAGAAGGATTTGCCTGAGGTGAAGGAGCCAAAAATTTCAGTGCTTGCCGCCGCGTTTACGTTTGATGAAACCGTGGATGGTTTTTCAGCGCGCTCTCCTGCGAACTCCACGAACGCAAACATCACGAAAGTCGTCACTAATCCGTCCGCGTTCTCGCCCGGAAAGTTGGGCCATTCGCTCACGGTGATCAGCACGAACGACTTCGTGGAGTTGGGCCAAGCAGTGACATTTGAATTCACTAATACTTTCAGCTACGGCGCGTGGATTAAACATCGCGGAAAGACCGGCGCCGTGTTGAGCAAAATGGAGGAAAGTCCGGGCTATCGTGGTTTCGACCTGTTGATCGCCGATCAAAAAGTCGAGGTGCATCTCGTGAACAAATTCCCGGGCAATGCGATCAAGGTGGCCAGTAAGGAAACGTTGCCGACGAACACCTGGACGCATGTATTTGTGACGTATGACGGTTCGAAGAAAGCGTCCGGTGTGAATCTCTACATTGACGGACGAATAGCCGCCGTCGATACGCCGAACGACAAACTCTCCGCGTCGATCGCGACGGAGGCGCCCTTGCTCATCGGCAGCCGCATCAAAGATTTCCCGTTCCAGGGACTCATCGATGATGTGCGCTTCTACGACCGCGCGCTGAAACCGGAGGAGGTTTTGGAGTTGTTCGCTTATCCGAATCTACTCACCGCAAAGCTCCCGGCGGAGAAACGGGACAAGGAGCAAGCCACCGCTTTGAAAAAGTTTTTCCGTGAGCATCGCGCCACTGATTTTCTCGCGGCACGCGCGCGACTCGACACGTTGCAGAAGGAAAAGAAGGATCTGCTCGATAAAATTCCGGACTCCATGGTGATGGAAGAAATGGAAAAGCCGCGCGACACGTTCGTGCTCGTGCGCGGGAATTACCAAAGCAAAGGCGAGAAAGTCACGGCCGGGACGCCCAAGTGCTGGCCTCCCCTGCCCTCCGGTGAACCCGCGAATCGACTGAGCCTCGCGCGCTGGCTGGTCGCCCCGAACAATCCGCTTACCGCGCGCGTCACGGTGAACCGTTACTGGGCGATGTTCTTCGGAACGGGATTGGTGAAGACGAGCAACGACTTTGGTTCGCAAGGCGATCGTCCGAGTCATCCGGAGTTGCTCGACTGGCTGGCAGATGAATTCATGTCGCCGCACGGGCCCCAGGAACTCAATCGCATCAGCGGGACATGGGACATCAAACGCATCGTGCGGCTGATCGCGACGAGCGCCGCTTATCGTCAGTCCGCCGTCGTGAACAAGGAGAAGTTGGAGCGCGATCCATACAATCGCCTGCTCACGCGCGGACCGCGCCTGCGACTCGATGCGGAAATCATTCGCGACAACGCGCTGGCCGTGAGTGGCCTGCTCAACTCGAAAATCGGCGGACCAAGCATCAAGCCGTATCAACCGCCGGGCATTTGGTCAGGCACGGATCACACTTACGAACAGAGCAAGGGCGAGGATTTGTATAGGCGCGGCCTCTACGTGTTTTGGAAACGCGCCGCGCACTATCCGAGTTTTCAGACCTTTGACGCGCCGAGCCGCGAGACCTGCACGTTGCTGCGCCCGCGCACCAGCACGCCCTTGCAATCGCTCGTGGTGATGAATGATCCGGTTTACGTCGAGGCATCTCGCGCGCTTGCGGCTCGTGCGCTTTATCACGGCGGCGATTCCTTGCGGCAACAACTCATCTTCGCGTTTCGTGTAACGTTGGGGCGAGCGCCCCGCAGTCAGGAAGTGAAGGTGCTGGAGAAAACTTTTCGCGAGCAGCACGATCGTTTCAACAAAGACAAGGCGGCCGCGTTTGCTCTGCTCAGCGTCGGTGAATCGCCGCGGCCCATCGATCTCGATGCGGTGGACCTGGCCGCAATGTCCGGCGTGGCCAACGTGCTGTTGAACCTGAACGAAACTCTCACGCGGTGATACATCATGAACTTGTTTGAAGATTGGAATAGACTGGCCTCGCGCCGCGCGTTTTTGGCGCGGAGTTCGACGGGCCTCGGAGCCATTGCGCTCGCGTCGTTGCTGAACGGAAAGCTCTTGGGCGAGGAACCAAAGATCCTCGCGAAACCCGGCGAGGCTTTGAGGCCATTGGATCATCCAGCGAGGACGAAGCGAATCATTTACCTCTTTCAGTCCGGCGCACCCTCGCACATCGATCTGTTCGATCCGAAACCGAAGCTCAACGAGTTGAACGGACAGAAGCTACCGGATTCGATGACGAAGAATATTCGCTTCGCCTTTCTCCAGAAAGATTCGGCGACGCTGCTCGGCAGTCCGTACCAGTTCCAGCGTTATGGAAAGTGCGGCACGGAAATGTCCGGGATGTTGCCCCACATTGGCGCGTGCGCGGACGACATCGCACTCGTGCGCTCGATGCACACCGAGGCGTTCAATCATCATCCCGGCGAGTTGCTGAT
>DATHKK010000791.1:0-6013 GCA_035489355.1 Candidatus Limnocylindria bacterium | reverse complement strand
GGGTCAGGTCAGATCCGATTTGGCAATACAACCGTCATCATGCGCAAAATCGTTTCTCGGAAAGTTCCTGAGACGCTGGCGTGCGCTTTCTTGCTGTGCCTGGCTTGCGTGCCCATCTGCCCAGTGGCAGAAGAATCCGCGAAATCAAAGAAAGCTCCCGGTGAAAAGTTCTTTAACGAGACGACGATTCGCATTTTCAATTTTGAAATTTCCGAAGCCAGCCTCAATCAGCTTCGCCGTTCGCCCCGCTCCTATGTAGTCGGCACCGTGCGCGAAGGCGAGCACGTGTTGACGAATGTGGCGATTCGGCTCAAGGGCATGGGCAGCTTCCGCAGCATCGACGAGAAGCCGAGCCTCGCGGTGAAGTCCGATGAGTTCGCCACGAACCAGCAGTATCGCGGGTTGAACAAATTGATGTTCAACAACTCGGTGCAGGACCGGACGTATCTCGCCGAAATGCTCGCCACGCAAATGTTCCGCGATGCGGGTGTGCCTGCGGCGCGCTCGACTCACGCGCGCGTGATGCTGAACGGGCGCGACCTCGGCCTCTACGTTGTGTTCGAGGCAATGAACAAACAGTTCCTCAAGCAACACTTTGCAGACGCGAGCGGAAATCTTTACGAAGCTTACCTGCGCGACGTGGACGCGACGATGGAGCAGGACGGCGGCGAGCCAGGCGATCAGTCTGATGTGCGCGCTCTCTCCGGGGCGTGCGGTGCGTCGAATCCGGCGGCGCGTTGGCGGGAGCTGGGCAAGGTGCTCGACGTGGATCGCTTCGTGTCGTTCGTCGCGATGGAAATGCTCACAAGCCACTGGGACGGCTACGCGATTCACACGAACAATTACCGCATTTATCACGACCCGGGCACGGACAAGTTCGTGTTCATCAC
Source organism: Candidatus Limnocylindria bacterium (assembly GCA_035489355.1). GTDB lineage: Bacteria > Verrucomicrobiota > Verrucomicrobiia > Limisphaerales > SIBH01 > JANNGC01. The sequence goes on along the minus strand of DATHKK010000791.1, from coordinate 5,123 downwards.
GCACGGCATCGATTGGGCTTTTCGCCGCCCGAACATTTCGATTCAACCGCCGCTGAAGAGCATCGTTGGACGCGCCGTGCTCTCCACGCCGGAAGGACAGAAGCTTTATCGCGAGCGCGTTGGTACTCTTTTCACGAACGTGTTTCGCGTGCCGGTCATTACGAATCGAATGGAGCAGGCGCTGGCGAAGATTCGACGCGCCGAACTTCCGCCGAATGATCTCGCTGACATCGAACGCCGTGCCGTGTGGCTGCGCCAGCAGGTAGAAGCCCGGGCCGCGAGCGTCGGCGCTGAACTCAGCGGCCTCCCGCCGCAGCCTATGAAATTCGACGCCAATGGTTTCGCATATCCAGCAAAATGGCGCGATGAGCCGGACCGCGGCGAACCACTCATGGACCGCGGGACGCTCGACGGTCGCAACACGCTGCGCATCCAGGCTCGCAACGAACGCACGCGCGCATCTTGGCGCTCGCTGGTTTATCTCGCGCGTGGCTGGTATCGTTTCGAAGGTCTCGCGCGCACGGATTCGCTCATGAGCGGTTCGGCGCGGCTGCGCATTTCCGGTGACACGCGGAGCGTTGGCATTGGTGGCGGCAGCACGGCCTGGCGTCCGCTCGCGCACGACTTCGAGGTGAAGGACGCGGGCATGGATGTGGAGTTCGTCTGCGAACTCAATGCGATGCAAGGGACGGTTTGGTTCGACACTGATTCGCTCCGAATCCGAAAACTGGCTGCCAGACAAGCGCGTCAGCTCGAATGACCAATTCTCTGCGGCCAATCCGTTCATGATGGTTGCGCCGGTTCATGCGCCGGGGCATTAGTGGCACATGATTTGGGTCGGTACATCGGGCTTTCAATATCCGGAATGGAAGGGGAAATTTTATCCGGAGAAGTTTTCTCCGAAGAAGATGCTCTCGTTCTACGCAGAGCGCTTCAACACGACGGAGATCAATTACACGTTCCGCCGGATGCCGAGCGAGACGACGCTCGCGAACTGGTCGGCAGAAACTCCTGAACGATTCCGCTTCACGCTCAAAGCGCCGCAGCAGATCACGCACTTCAACCAACTGCGCGAATGCGAATCGTTGGTGCAACACTTCACGGACGTGGCGCAGACGCTCGGGCCCAAGCTTGGCACGATCCTGTTTCAACTTCCGCCATCGTTGCCTCACGACGGCGCGCTCCTGAGTGATTTCCTTGATTCGTTGCCGCCGAAAACCAACGCAGCTTTCGAGTTTCGTCACGAATCATGGTTCAACGACGACACCTTCTCAATGCTCCGATCACACAACGCCGCGCTGTGCGTTGCAGACAGTGAGAAGCTGCATGCGCCATTGGTGGTCACGGCGAACTTTGGTTACTTCCGTTTGCGCGATGAAGGATACCGCAGCGCCGACATCGCGCGCTGGGCCACGCAGATCAAGCAGACCTCTTCAAAGATCGAAGACACTTACGTCTATTTCAAACACGAGGAGAGCGGCATTGGCCCAGAGTTCGCCCGGAAATTGATCGCGGCAATGTCGTAGCCGGAACGCTGACATCGGGTCAGGCGGGGACGCCTGACCTACTTCAACTGCGTTGTTTCAGCTTGGCAGTTCGGCCGACTAGAGCTTCTTCAACTGAATGTTCTTGAGCGCAGCCGCCGTGTTCCATGTGGCAATGCCAAGAGGAACGGACGGCTCCACTTCCAGGCGGATGCTGAATCTCTTGTCCGTTGTGTCGAGGTTCACCACGCGATCTTCATCGATCCACGCCTGAATTTTTCCTGGCTCAACGCGCACGCGGATGTGGAACCATTTGCCGTTGGTGAAATTCATGTAGCTCGTCGTCTCATTCTGCGAGGCATCTTCGCCATCGACACTGGACAGGCCAACGGTGCCGCCACCCCAGCCGCCCACGATCAAGCTGCACGGTTCGTTGCCGACGGGAAACGTGAGTCCGCAGAAAAAGTCGCTGCCATCCGTGCGCATGGCATCGAGCGAGATCTCGTAATTCATGCGTGGCAACTCATTGGTGTTCGTGAGCGTGATGCCCGTCATGTGTCCAAGGCCGAGTTTGATCACGCCGTTCTCGATGGTGACCGTTCCGCGGCCCGCGAAATCAGATGACTCCCAGCCTTTCAAAGTTTTCCCGTCGAAAAGAACAGTGGTGCCAGGCGTGGCGGGGGTCGTAGGAACCACAGCCGCAGCGGGTGTTGGTGTCGCAACGGGATTCGCCGCAGGCGGCGGTGTCCGTCGTGCCGCACAGCCCGCATTGAGCAGCAACAAAACAATCAACGAGAGCGCCCACGCTTGGGAATTCTTGAGCACGGGGAAAATCATGCCTAATTGAAGCCCACTGTGCGCGCACGAAAAGACAAATGTTCGAGCACCTTCATAAATGACACGAAGTCGCTTTTGAAACTATCTCCCCGCCCGCCACCAACTGAACAGCAGCACGAGAATGGAGAGAATCGTTGCTGCCAAATTGAGTAATGGTTTCAGCAAAAGCTTCTGAATCGCAGCGCCATCCATCCCAGCACTGTGCCCGCGATGAATCCTCCGACATGCGCGATCGCATCGCTTTTGGGACTGAAGCCAAGGAGCACGACGAGCAAGCAGCCGGCAATCACGCCGCGGCCAATCAACATCGTGCGCCTCTCATGCCGCGCGAGAACGAGGGAATGCGCGGCGAGCAATCCCAACGAAGCCATCACGACGCCCGAGGCGCCGAGACTGCGAAAGGGATCATTGTGCAGCAGCAAGCTGGCAACATTTCCCAACGCGCCGCCGAGCAACGAAAGCAGCAGCGCCACGCCCGCGCCAAAGCAACCCATAGCGAGACCGAGAAAAACGATGCCGATGACGACATTCGACGCGAGATGGGCCACGTCTCCGTGCAGAGTCGTCGCGGTGATGATTCGCCACCATTCGCCATGCATCACGGCGCTTCGATCCATGACGCCAAGGGTCTCAAGATTTGTCCGTGATGTGGCGCTGAACCAATGAAGCAGCACGAGCGCGGCGAACCAAAACACCGCGCGCGCATCGAAAAGCAGGCCGGACCATTTCAGTTCCTGCCGCCAGACGGTCGCGTTTTCGCGCTCGTAGGCTGCGATGGATTCTGAGGCGCGCTGCCAATCATGAGCCGCAACTTCGAGCGTCCATGCTCCGTCGTCCTCACGTTGCGCGAGCAGGCTCTCGATCCCCTGGCTGATGAGCACGAGGCTCCAGTCGAGCGCCTGCGCTTGCGAGCGACTCTCAAAGACAGTGGCGCCGGATTGCATGTGTGTTTCTGGACAGCGTGCGAAAGCTGCATCATGGCCGCCGTGAAATCCAATTCCCTGCCGCTGTGGAGAGCAAAAAATCTGTCGAAACCGGGCGACGTTCCGCGTGGAACTTGAAATGCTCTGCAAAAAGCCGACATGTAATCAGGAATTCCCCTATGAAGGTGATTCAACCGAATTGTCGGGTGCAGTTTACGGCGGCAGACATTGACTTCATCGTGGCCACGCTGGGCCACCGGTCCGGCGACGCGCACTGTATCACGCAGCTTCTCTCCGACCCCGAAAGCCGTGACACCATCCTCGATGATGACGTCTTGTATCGCGCCCTGCTGGAACATCGCGGGTGCGTGACGGTGTCTTCGCATTTTTATTTCTACATTCTCGTCCGCAACGTCCTGCGTCGCGGCGGCATCGATGACCGCGTGGTCGCGGATTACATCGCGGAAATTCTCGCGGAATACTCGAACATCGAGCGGACCAAATGCCGCGTTCCCGGCGAGCCTGAGTCGCTCAATTATTTTTTCGAAATGCTGCTTGCGTTGCAACGAGCAGATGACCGCAACAACTTCGAGTTGCGGGCGCACATTGGAAATCACGCCCTGTTCATCACAGGCCTCTTCCCGGATCGCATTCGCGTGCGGGCGGAGAAACGCGGCTTTCCCGATATTCGTTACTTCGAAGGCATGGGGCAGTCGAGCTTCCGCGTGGCGCGCGATCATCGGCTGGCGCAACGCTACGAACTGGCCGGCGTCTTCGACACGCTTTCGGAGCGATTCCGCACGGCGCGCGAAGCCTTAAATAGTTTGTCCGATCGCCTGTTTGCGTGGGATGATGATCGCTATGCCTTGCCGTTGCTCAACTCGAGCAAGCTGATCAACTGAGCTTCAGGTTTGGGAAAGTTGCCTGCGCCGCGCGAATACTTTCTTCTGGTGAACAATGGCAAATCGTCTGCCAGTCGCGCTTCGCCGCGGCTTCCACATTCTCCGGTTTATCATCGAGGAAAAGAATCTCACCATTACGGCAACCGGTCTGTTGTTCTGTGATTTCGTAAATGCGGGCGTGCGGCTTCAGCACGGCATGCTCGAAGGAAAAGATGTAGCCATCGAAATTCGCGAAGAACGGGAAGTTGCGCCGGACATGACCGATTGCGATCTCGTTCGTGTTTGAGAGCACAAACGTGGGAAGGCCCGTGCTGCGCAATCCTTTCTGGAGCCGCGTCATCTCAGGTATCTCGGTGAAAATGTCCGCGAACGCGAACGCGAATTCTGCAAAGCTTCCCGGGAAACCAATCCGCACGCGAACTTCATCGAAGAACTGTTGCGTGGTCATCTGCGCGCTCTCGTAGCTGAACAATAGCGGTGACTGGTCGATCACAGTCCTGATCTCTTCCGCAGAGGCTTTGGACGTAAGAGCCAGTTTGCGAGCGGCGATGCCGTAATCGAAATCCACCAGCACTTTGCCGAGATCGAAGACGACGGCTTTGACCTTCAAGTCATCTCCCTCCGGCCTTCGAGCGCTCGCGTGAGTGTGAGTTCGTCCGCGAAGTCGAGGCCGCTTCCGGCCGGCAGCCCGTGCGCGATCCGCGAAACCTTCACACCCCGCGGCGCAAGCTGTTTGGCGAGATAGAAACTCGTCGCATCGCCTTCGACATCGGTCGGCAGCGCAATGACCACTTCACGAATCGGCTCGCTGGCCAGCCGCGCCTCAAGCTGGCCGATGCGCAGGTCTTCCGGTTCAACGCCGTTCAGCGGTGAAATTTTCCCGCCGAGCACGTGATACTTGCCGCGAAAGGAATTTGCCTTCTCAATGCTCAGAATATCAGTCGCACGCTCTACGACACAGACCAGCGAAGCGTCAC
>DATHKK010000790.1:0-8310 GCA_035489355.1 Candidatus Limnocylindria bacterium | reverse complement strand
AGCCGAGCAAAAAGGTCAGAGCGCCCACCGCAACGTGCGCTGTCGTCAAATCCACTTTGCGCTGCGAGAGAATCGAGAGAATGCCGAGCGCGACCTGGATGAGTCCAACGGCGACCCAGGCCAAGGAAACTTTGCGCAGCGTCGACCCAGCGCGTGTGTTGCGCCACGCGATTACGGCGCACGCCCCAATCGCCAGCAGAGCGACCACGCCGGTGTAGCGATGGAGCATGTGGACATTGATGTGGAATGCGGAGATGGGCTGTTCGCCCGCGGCTTCGAGACGATGGGCGTTGTAGAGTTCCACCGAGGCCACGTCCGTCGCAGGCCAGAGCTTGCCGTAAGCGAGCGGGAGGTCAGGCACCGCGAGACCTTGATGCTGATGACGCATCGTCGCACCGAAAAGCAGTTGGACAAAAATCAAAACAGTCGTCGCGAGAAACGCCGTCTTCAGTCTCGAGGCCGTGGCAGCGTTCAACTCATTCGTGTTCGCCCGCTGCCACCATTTCGAAGTGATCAGCGCGAGCGAGCAGACAAAAAGGAAAAACAGTTGCGCGAGCAAGGCGTGGAAGATTCCGAACTCAGTACCCCAGCCGTGTTCATCGAGCAGCACGCGCAGTCCGCCGAGGACGCCTTGAATGATGACGGCGGCGAAAACGATTACGCCCAGCCAGCGCAGGCGTTTCGAATCGCGAATAGCGCGCGGAATCGCATACGCAATCACTCCGACACACACACAGGCCACGATGACAAATACGCCCGGGGTGCGCACGCCCATGAGTCCCAAGCCGGCGATCATGGCTGCGACTCCGACCAAACGTTGCCGGCCCGCTGAATCGCGCACCCAAACCCAAATCGCGAATGCCGCCGCGAGCATCCCGACGAGCGAAGCCCATAGCCGATGCGAGTGCTCATCGAAGATTCCGGCCATCCATTTCGAGGGAGGGAAGAAGAACATGTGATCGCCGTAAGTCGTCGGCCAATCGGGAACGGCCATGCCCACGCCCTTTGTCGTCACCACGCCGCCCAATCCGACCAGGAGTAGCGTCGCGAACGCCAGCGCGCACGCGAACCGGTGCAGCCACACATTGTTGGTCGAACGAACCATTTCGAGTCTTGAATGAACGATGCCGCTACGACTGTCGCCGCAGCGGCATCACCGAATTCTGTTTTCGCTTATTGTCCCGGAGCCTTCGCTTCCAGCGTGAAATCCAATGCTTTCTTGTCGTCCGCGCCCACGGTGACTTTCTGCGTCGTGCGACCGGCTTTCAGATGCACGACCTCGACCGTGTAGTCACCCGCGGGAAGCCCGGAAATCTTGAAGGAACCGTCCTTGTCCGTGACCGAGAAGTAGGGATGCTCGACAACACCAACGTAAGCGAACATCCACGGATGCACTTCGCACTTGAACTGCACGAGCACTTCCGGCTTGTCGAAAACAAAGTCCGTCTTCATCGGCACCGGCTGTCCTACGTTTCGTTCCTTGTTACCCTGTACTTTTGGCAAGGTGTGAACATTGTGCAGCAACGAGTCCGAATTCTTCACGTCGAAGTGCTGGCCGGTCTGCACGCCCATCACGTAAGGCAGGTATTGGCAACCAACCTGATCGAGCAGCGGACCCTTTTCGGTCGGGGCGGCGCCAGCCTTCGCGCCCTCTTTGACGTAAACGAAAACGTTCGCGAGCCCCTTGTCGTCACTCACGACGTAATGACGCGTGGCGAGTTTGGGCGACAGTTTGCCGCAGGCCGCGTCGGGGGTGATGGTTTTCTCCGGCGGCGGCGTACCATTGAGCTTCACTTTGCCGGAAATTTCAGCAGCCGAAGCAGCGCCGGCGAGGGCTGCGAGAGTCAGAACAGTCAACGTCGTTTTCATAAATAAGTGGGCGAAACTAGCATTCGTGTTTTTGCGATCAAGCAATTTGTGAAACATTTCACAAGCTCTTTGTTGTTTTCGACGAACCTCCAAGTCCGTCATTCATTCCATGTTACAGACGCGCGAGCAAGCTGCTCATTTCAATCGCCGTCAGCGCCGCTTCCGCGCCGCGATTGTGCGTCTTACTCAGGCAGCGTTCCCGCGCCTGCTGTTCGTTTTCCAGGAGCAGAACTTCGTGAATCACCGGAATCTGCGACTGCAAAGCAATGGTGCCCAGCGCGTAGCTCACGACGTCGCCGATGGATTGCGCATGCGTCGTCGCGCCGCGAATGATGACGCCGAGGCAAATGATGGCAGAGGGCGATGGCGAACCGCCCGCGACTTTAGCGGCTACGAGAGGAATCTCGAACGCGCCGGGCACGCGGATGACTTGAATCTCCTGCGCTTTGGCCTTCTTCAAAATCGCGGTGGCCGCGCGCACCATCGCATCGACGTAACGCGCGTTGTATTTCGACGCCACGATCGCAAAGTGGCCGCCTGTCGCCTTCACTCCGGTGACTTTGATTTCCTTCAACATGGGATTCGTTGAAGGCTAAAAGTTGAAAGTTGAAAGTTTGAGTTCATCGCGCGGGCCGAACTTGCAACTTTCAACCTCCAACTTGCAACTAGATCAAATGTCCGAGCCGCGTGCGCTTGGTTTCGAGGTAACGCTTGTTGTGCGGGTTGGGCTTCACGCGAATCGGCACCTGCTCGGTGATTTCCAGACCGTAGCCTTCGAGTCCGACAATCTTCTTGGGATTATTGGTCAGCAAGCGAATCGTCTTCAGCCCAAGGTCCACGAGGATTTGCGCGCCGAGGCCGTACTCGCGCAGGTCCATCGGATAACCGAGCTTCAAATTCGCATCCACCGTATCGAGGCCGCCTTCCTGAAGCTTGTAAGCCTGAATCTTCGGTGCGAGTCCAATGCCGCGGCCTTCCTGCCGCATATAAACAATAACGCCCCGACCCGCGTCGGCAATTTGCTTCATGGCTTGGTGCAACTGCGGCCCACAATCACACCGCCGCGAGCCAAAGACGTCGCCGGTCAGGCATTCGCTGTGAACGCGCACGAGCACGTCCTTCTTTCCCGCCACGTCTCCCTTGACCAGTGCGAGATGATGCTGGGCATCGAGCGTCGAGCGGTAGAGGACGAGTTGAAAATCACCGTAGTCCGTAGGCATCGCGATGGACTCAACGCGTTCGACCAGTTGCTCTTTGGCGCGGCGAAATTTAATCAGCGCCTCGATGGAACAAATCTTCAGCCGATGCTTGCGCCCGAATTTGATGAGCTCCGGTAGGCGCGCCATCTCGCCATCGTCGCGCATGATTTCGCAGATGACGCCAATGGGACGGCACCCTGCGAACTTCACGAGATCCACCGCGGCCTCGGTGTGCCCGGCCCGCTGCAAGACACCACCAGCCTTGGCTCGCAGCGGAAACACGTGGCCCGGCTGCACCAGATCTTCCGGCAACGCGGTAGGACTCGCCATCATTTGAATGGTGCGTGCGCGGTCCGCCGCACTAATGCCCGTGGAAATTCCCTTGGCTGCGTCCACGCTCACTTGAAAGTCCGTTTTGAAACTCTCACGGTTGCGCAAAACCATCTGCTCCACGCCGAGTTGTTTCAGCCGCTCCTCCGTAGTCGGAACACAAATCAGCCCGCGGCCAAACTTCGCCATGAAGTTGACCGCCTGCGGAGTGACCTTCTCGGCGGCCATGATCAAGTCGCCCTCATTTTCCCGGTCCGCATCATCGACCACGATGACCATCCGGCCCTTGCGCAGGTCAGCGATGACGGTATCGACGGAATCGAACGGCTGTTTCTGTTTCATCAACGAGCGGCGAATGTAGGCGCGGTGAGCGCGGCGGCGAAACAAGAAATTAAGAGCTACGAATTCCGGCTCCTATAGAAGGGAACGAAGAGTCGGGGGTTCGAACACCGGACGCCAGACGATAAACCCGGAAGCAGGTGGACGAACGTTCGCGGAACCTGCGGAGCGCGGCTCTCCAGAGCCGCAGCACGCACGACGCGGCCACACCGCTTTGTCCGGGGGGCTTGAGTGCCAGACTTTAATCCAAGAGAGCGGGTTTTTCCAGAATTTTGTCCACGCGCGGCGAAAATTTTTCGGCCGTCGCCAGCAAAGCATTCAGCAACGCAGTCCAGTCCTTGCCGGTCGTGTCCCATCCGCCACTGAACCGCAAAGCGCGGCTCGCGTCGGCCCCTGAGTAGCTCATGGCGCGCAACACATGCGACGGCTCTTCCTTCCCGCTCGAACACGCGGACCCTGTGGACACGGCGAAACCGAGCTTGTCCAACTTCACAACCCAGCGGTGCTGGCAATCCGCCTCCGGCATCAACGCGCAAACGGTGTTCCAAAGACGCGGCGCGCGAATCGAAACGACTTCCGCGCCTTCCAACGAGCCGAGAAGTTGCCGTTCGAATCCTTCGCGCGCGCTGGAAGCTTTCTCGTGTTCACCGTCCGCGATCTGTTTCTCGCGAGCCTCCAGGGCGGCAACCATTGCCAGCACTCCCGCGACGTTCTCGGTTCCGGCACGGCGCAATTCCTCCTGCGGCCCACCGCGGATCAACGGCTCGATGGCTAAGGGTGCCGGCACTTTGAGAAATCCGACTCCCCTTGGCCCTCCGAACTTGTGCGCGGCGCCGGTAAGCCAATCGCACTCGCCCAGTCCGGGCGCAGGCAGCTTGCCCATCCATTGCGCCGCGTCACAAAAGAACGGCACGTGGCGCTCCTGGCAAATCTTCAACATCTCGGGCCACGGCTGCAGCGCACCGGTTTCGTTGTTGGCTGCCATGACCACGACCAGCGCGGGACGTGCGCGGACCAACTCCCGTTGGAACGTGTGCAAATCAACCACGCCATCATGCCGCGAAGGAATCAGCCGCATGCGGTGGTGGAAATGAAACCGGGCCGGCTCCATGACGCAAGGATGCTCGATCGCCGAGACCCAGATTTCCGCGTCGCTCGGAAACGTGCGCGCGCAGTGATTCAGCACGGTGTTATTCGATTCCGTGGCCCCGGAGGTAAAAATAATTTCCGTCGCGTGGCAGCCGAGAATCGCCGCAAGCTTTTCGCGCGCTTCCTGTAATGCAGTGTCCGCGCGCGCGCCAAGCCGATGCGGGCTGGACGGGTTGCCGACGAAGTTTTCGCTCGCTTCCAGCCACGCGTCCCGCGCTTCGGGGAGAAGCGGCGCCGTGGCATTGTGATCGAAATAAATCACACTGCTATTTCAACGCTACGCTTCGTTGCTGACGAGTTTTTTCGTCAATGGCGGAGGAAAAATTTGAAACTCAGGAACTCAGGAAAAGCTCACTTCATTCTTTCCTGATTTCCTGAGTTCCAAATTGCATCTACCCTCATTTTCCAATCGCTCTTGCGAACGAACTTTCCCCGCCGTTAGCGTCCGCCGCGTGGACACCGGCAAACCGCAGACTCTTTTCTACAAGCGCTCGCACTTTGTCACGCACCTGCCGGTAAGCTTTCTCTACACGCGCGCGCATTTCTGGCTGGCGCAACAGGCCAGCGGCGAATGGCGCATCGGGCTGACGAAATTTGCCACCCGTATGTTGGGCGATATGGTTGATCACGGATTTGAAATCGAGGCGAAGGCCACCGTTTCCGTCGGACAAATCGTCGGTTGGGTCGAGGGCTTCAAGGCCATCTCCGACGTTTACTGCGTAGCGACCGGCACATTTCTGGGCGGCAACACGGCGTTGCGCGAAAAGATCTCCCTCGTCGACAAACAGCCTTACGCTGGAGGCTGGCTCTATGCGGTGCAAGGCACGCCCGATGAAAAATGCCTCGACGTGAACGCCTATCGCGACCATCTCGACCGCGCGATTGATTTAATTCTCTCCAAGCAGAAGACTGATCACGCATGAGTTCAAAGTCCAACGTCCAGGGTCCAAAGCCCGCAAGAGCGCGCTACATCATGATTGGCGGCTTTCTTGGCGCGGGGAAAACCACTTCCGTCGCCCGGCTTGCGGAACGGCTCACCAAACAAGGCCAGCGCGTGGGACTCATCACCAACGACCAAGGCACCGAACTCGTCGATACGGCCATGCTGCGCTCGCGAGGGTTTGCAACGGAGGAAATTCCTGGCGGCTGTTTTTGCTGCCGGTTCAATTCGCTTGTTGATGCTGCGCAAAAATTGACCGAAGCGTCACGTCCTGACGTGTTCATCGCCGAACCGGTCGGCAGTTGCACTGACCTTGTGGCGACGGTCACGTATCCGCTCAGCCGTATTTACGGAGACGACTTTTCCATCGCGCCGCTCAGTGTGCTCGTCGATCCCGCGCGCGCCGCGCGTGTATTCGGATTGGAAGACGGCGGCAAGTTCTCCGAGAAAGTGCTCTACATCTATCGCAAGCAACTCGAAGAGGCCGACCTCATCGTCATCAACAAAAGCGATTCCGTGGAGGCGAAACGATTGGAGACACTGCAAACCAAACTGCGCGAAGAATTTCCGCGCGCCGAAGTGCTCGCCGTTTCCGCGCGAACCGGAGCCGGGCTGGAAGAATGGTTCGCGCGCCTCGACTCTGCCGAGCAAATCGCGCGTGATACGATGCCCGTGGACTACGCCCTCTACGGCGAAGGCGAAGCGCTCCTGGGCTGGCTCAATGCCACGGTCGCCTTGCGCGGTCCGAATGGCGATTTCGATGGCAACGAGGCCGTTCACGCTTTGTGCCGCTCGCTCCAACACCGGCTGGCCGAAAGTCACGCCGAAGTTGCCCACTTGAAAATGACGCTCAGCCCCGACGAAGGATTGTCCGATCTCGCGGTCATCAATCTCGTGCGCAACGATCATGTGCCGGAACTTTCCCAAACTCTCGGCGACCGCATTGCCAGCGGACAACTGATCGTAAACCTGCGTGCGGAAGCAAAGCCGGAAGTGTTGCGCGCCGAATTGGAGCGTGCGCTCGTGTCGGTTTTCCCGTCCGGCGGCGCGGTTCACGCCACGCTCGAACACATCGAAGCCTTCAAGCCCGGCCAGCCGAAGCCCACGCATCGCGACGTGGTCGGCTCGCAGTAGCTGAGCGTCCCCAAGTCCGCGACCGATGGTAGGGCGCGCTGTCCTCAGCGCGCCGAGCCACGCACCGAGGAAATGCAGCGACCGTTCCAAACCACTACGGCGCCTTGAGGACACCGCGCCCTACTCGTTCCGCGCGACGCAATCCATCAGCGAAAAACTTTGATTAGCTTCCACTCAGTCCCGTAACGCTTGAGTTGAAACGGGAACGTGTTCGTGGCGACGGATGAACGAATGTGCAGCACCACGGTGTCTTCGGAAATTTGCTCTCGTTGCGCCACGGCGAAGTCGTTGAAGGCAGACATGGCGCGGCCTTCGCTGCTGTTTCGGAAATTGCTCTCCTCCCGCGCTCGGTCTTCGGGCGTCAGCTTGTCAAAACGCTCTTTGTCTCCGTCTTCCGACGGCATCAGTTCCATCGCCACGGCAAGATTTCCTTCGCGCGTGGCCCAGAAAAAAGTTTGCAGAGCATCTTCCGGCGTTGCCAAGCCGGCGTTCACCAGCCCTGCCTTTGAAATGAAACCCGCTGGCGTCGCGCGCGGGATCACCGCTCCGGTGCGTTTCGCTTCCAGCAGACGGGCATTCTCGGCGCGGGCGGAGGACAACTCGGTCCGCACGGCTCGCAGTTGTCCCACTTCGTTGCGCAGTTTCGGCAGTTCCATGGCTTCTTCATGCATGGACTCGGCCTCCTCTTGAACAGGAACGTCAGCCCGATTCGTATCGTTGTTTTGGAGTAACGCGCCGGCCTGCTCTTTGCGCAGCCCGAACAAGGAATGCTGCCGCCATCCGACGCCAATGGTCCCGAACATTGCCAGCAGGACGCAAGTGATCGTTGCTCGTTTCATGCTATTCCCCAATGCGGCGCAAGACCCACCAGCCATCCCTTTTCACAACCTGAACGGATTTCGGATCGACCATTTGCACACTGCCGTCCGTGAGTCCGCAAGTGTTGTGGATCGGACAACGCGAATAAACGGTATCCGGCAGGCCCTCTGACACTCCGGGAGAGAGGATTTCGTAAACCATTGTTTCGTCCTCGGGACACGTGAGAGCTTTTTCTCCAAACTGCGTATTGGGAAGATACGCCTTGAGGATGGTAAGGTCTGGCAACACATCACTCTTGGTATCTTTCGCCCAAATGCGCGCCGCCAATCCAAGTTGCTTAAGATGATTGACGCATCTGATCTTCATCTTCCGGCCTTGGACCACGGCAAAGAAATCTTCCTCCGGCTTCGGCGGGACCGCAGTTTGTGTCTTCAAATCTTCGCGCAGCTGTTGGTTCTGCCCGCGCAAGACCGCGAGTTCCTGCGCGTCGGCCCGCAACTGCGAAATCTCCGCGCGCAAGCGTTGCACGTC
>DATHKK010000789.1:0-5943 GCA_035489355.1 Candidatus Limnocylindria bacterium | reverse complement strand
TGCGTGCTCGTGGCGTGCGTGTAGATGCCGCGGCTCGCACCCCACAGACCATCGTGTTCGGTCACGATGCTGAGCACGGGGATGGAACGCAGATCGTTACTAAGCGTCGCGCCGTAAAACGGATGGTTCACGATATTCGGATCCATTTCGTAGTCGGCCGGGTAACTGCCTTGCGCCCAAACCGCCGGGTAGCCCGGAATGTTGTTGGACTGCCGCAACACGTCGCGCAGGAAAACGTAAGTGTGCGTGTCGATACCGCTGGGAACCCAACCCGGCACGAACGCCTGCGCGCGAATGAAGCTGTGACCGGTGATGTTGATGGGCGATGAAAAGACGAAGCCGTTGGTCAGCGAGGGCGGGCTGCCATTGGTCGTGAATCGAATCTCCGCTCCGGCCGTCGCGCAGGTGATCGAGAGCGAAAACGGTGTTTCATAAAAACCGCGGTCCACGCTGAACTTTGTGTCGGCCACGACATCCAGGTATCCCAATTCGTTCCGAAAAGACGGTGTCGCGGGACTGAAGAAACGATTCGTGATCGTTGTCGCGAAGGTCGCGAGCAACTGCGGTTCGAGAAAGAAATCGGAATTCGTGACGTGAAGGTTCAGACCATGCACGGCGAGCACGTTGTTGCCGGCGACGAGCAGCGTGGCCGCCGCGGGCAGGAAGATGTCTTCGCTGAGGACTGACGCGTGAGCCGCCGTGGCTGGAGAGGTCCAGTCGAGCGTCTCGGGCGCATTCCGCCGCGCGATCTCCGTGCCGTTGAGATAGGCGACGAAGCCGTCGTTGTACTTGACGCGCAGGCTCAATGAATTGAACGCGGCGGGGTTGGCGACATTGAACGGAACACGCGCATAGACCGACGCATTCGTTTCGAACATCGGCGCGAGATTGCCGGAAACGGACGACGAGGTGAGCGGCGCAAGTTGCAGCGCGTTGAGAAACACGCCGTGGGACGTGCCGCCGTTGCGACGGCCTTCGATCGTCAGCACGCCCGCGACCGATGAATGAACGGGTCCGCCGAAGGTACTATCCGTGTCGCGCGCGGGCGGCACAGTGCCATCGAAGATGTAACCGTTGGTGATGATGTGAGTGACGCCGCTCGCCGTTTCGATCCAGTCCGAAACTCTCTGGCCGTTGCTGTCATCGTCGAACGACCAAATCGTCAGTTGATAATCCGCGTTGAGAGCGAGGCCCGTGATCTGCAGGCGCGCGCCGTCACCATTCACCTGGCCGTTGACGAAGATGAAGTCATCGTAAATCTGATCCAGTGTGAGCAGTCCGCCCTGGACCGGTGTGGCGCGATCTCGGTCGTCCAGCACGCCGGCGCCGAGCGAAGACAATTGGAGGCTGACGCTGCCGAACGTGCTCGGGTTCGCGTTCAAAGTCATCGTGCTAAATCCCGCCTCGGTGTTGGCTGCGCCGGCTTCGCCTCCTGTGCGCGTATTAAAATCGACGTTGAGAATCGGCGTGCCAGCCGTCGTGCCGGAATTGTAGCTCAAGGGTGTAACGGCGTTGCTCCAACTGGAGGCATCGAAGAGCGTCGTCGTCCACGAAGCGCCCAGGGCGTTGTTCACTGGCACGAGCCACCGCGCCGCCACGCCGGCCGCCAGCAATGTCGTCGCCGGCGCATTGGAAGAGCCGATGCCGAAGGAAATGTTCCGATGCTGTTGTGGGTAATTGAACTCGCTCACGACGACGCCATTCAGATCCACGAGAGCCAGATACCCACCGTCGTTTTGCAACTGAAAGTTCATGTGCAGTTCCGCGCCATTCGTACGGTTTTTGCCGGAGGCGAACACCACGAGAAATCCGCCCGCCGAAAAGTTCGTGGGCGGAAAAGTCCACTTCGTGAGGTTCGTGGGCGTGTCGGTGAGATGCCAGCCGCCGAGATTCACCGTCGCGAGAGAGTTGTTGAACAGTTCGATCCAGTCCGGCGAATCGTCGTCCTGATCGTGGAGCAAGCCATCGTTCTCCGCCACGAATTCGCTGATGACCACGCTGGCGTGGTTCCGCGGCAAAAAAACGCCCAACGCCACGACGGTGAAAAGAACGAGCAGACTTCGCATAAAAACGGAAAGAGGCGCACGCCGCATCACGGCACTTCCACCACGCGATAAAAGCGCGTGCCCGTGTCCGGCGTCGGGATGATGATTTCCAAAGCATTCCCATTCGTAGTGAACACGGCCTCAGGCACATCGAACCATGCCGTGTCAGCCACATTGGTTTTCTGTTCGACGCGATGCGCGGCCGTCGCGCTGATGACGTTAAGTGTTAGGTGCAACGTGTTGGTGGCCGTGGCTTGGATGCTTCGCACCAGCAAATCGCGCCGTGTTACTTGGAGAGCGTTGATGAACAGATTGTTGGCAGCCGTCGCCGAGGCGCTGCGGCGGCCCTGGATCAGAATTCTTCCCTGCGCGTCAGCCACCGCCGGGAAGGTGAACTGATATTGCGCGTTGTTCGTGGGCAAGTTCACGGAGCCATTGAACGTGTAGTCGTCCTTGACCAGGTTGCCGTTCACGAGCCAGTCGGAGATGCGGTTGCCGCCGCTGACGGAATCGAACGACCAGATGGAAACGGCGTAGCTTTGGTTTGGATCGAGAAAGTTAACCGCAAGATTCAATCCCTGGTCCGCGGCGGTGTCGGCGGCGAAGACGAAATCCGTCAGTAATTTTTCCTCGGTGAAATCCACGATGTTGCTCGGCACGGTGCGCTTGCGCGTTTGCAGGCTGCACCCGATGCCTTCCAACGTGACCTCCGCGCCGCCGTAAGTGCGCGTGAACGGACCGGCGCCGTTGGCAATGTCCAATGTGAAGGACGAAAAATCCGTTTGCGTGTCCACTGTGCTTTCCTGGCCCACGTTGTTGAAGTCGATGAGCAGGTTCGTCGTGCTCAGGCGCAACGTGACGGTGAGCGTGGCAACCTGGCTGGTGGCGCTGCCAAGAGCATTGCCCACGATGACGTCGTAGTTGCCCGCATCGGCAAACGCGACGTTCGGGATGACGAGCGTGGCGTTGGTTTCAGCCGGCAAGTTCGCGCCGCCTTTGCGCCATTGAGGGAACAGCGGACTCGCGCCATTGGCGGCGAATGAAAACGTCACCGGGCCGCGCGTGAAAACAGATTGGCTCGCCGGATCCAAAGTAATGGTGGGAGGAAGATCGCTCGTGGGCGCGGGGATTCCGCTGGTGCGAATCTGCTCCACTTCGGTGAACGAAAGCGCGCGGCTCCAGACCGCAATTTCATCCACTGCGCCACTGAAAAAGTTCGTTCCGCCCGCGCTGCGCAACACCGCGCCGATCGTCGTGGTGTCCACCGGGAAAGCGCCGCGCGTGTATTCGAAGGCCGTCTCATCCAGCGCGCCGTCGATGTAAAGCCGTCCTTCGCCATTCGACTCTGTCCACACGACGTGGTGCCAGGCGCCGTCGAGCGCGGTGCGAGTCGAGTGTTTGTCCAGCAACGCGACGCCGGCCGGGTTGCGGACCAAAACACGGATCGTCCCATTGGCGCCGGTGCTGTGCGTGCCCAGGGAGAAAACTGAATTCTGGCTGTTGCTGGAAGTCTCGGCGAAGAAACGGCGGTCGCTCTGCCCGGCGCCGTTCCCATTCACCCACATCGCCAGCGTGTAGGCCGGCAGATTGTAAGATGGAAAACCTCCCTCGCGATAACCGAACTGGTCGATGCCGTTGAAGGGCACGGCGCTGTTCACCGGGCCGGGCGTCAGATCGAAGAAGACGCCGTTGAAGACGATCTTGAAATCATTGTGGCTGTAAACATCAGCCAGGGTTGTGCGCCCCAGCGTGTCTTCGAATTGATCGTCCAAAGGCCAATAGGAAGCCAGCCCCTGCGGCACGTTCGGCGCCGGATCGGGAAGCACGAGCAGCGTGGCCGCGCTGCTGAAGTTCGTGCCGTAAAGGTTCGTGACGCGCAGCGTGTAGTCGCCGGAATCAGCCGGGGCGAGATTGGAGAGCGTGAGGGAAGCGGCGTTGGCGCCGGGGATTTCCACTGCGCCTTTGAGCCATTGAAAGTCCAGAGGCGGAGCGCCATTCGCCGCACCGCTGAACGTGACGCGATCGCCGACATGGTTCGTGCTGCCGGCGGGTTGCGAGGTGAGCACGGGTTGCGGCGCGGCGACCTCAATCTGCAGGCCGTTGAAGAACACGCCGAAGTTCGGGACGGGCGGGTTCGCGGCATCGACGCTCGCGGGATTGCGCCGGCCACTGACGATCACCTGGCCAGCGATGTCGGCCAGCGCGATGAACGCGAAGTTGTATTGCGCGTTGTTCGTGGGCAGCACCGTGCCATTGAACGCGTAGTTGCTGATGACGAGATTGCCATTCGCACTCCAGTCGGACGCGCGATTGCCGCCGCTGCTATTATCGTAAGACCAAATGGTAAAGCGATAGAAAGAGCTGGGCGTGAGTCCCGCGATGGTGATGTCGAGCCCGCCGTTCGCGTTGTCGCGCGAGAAAGCGAAATCGCGCAACAACGCGCCGTTCGAGAAGGCGCCGCCATCCACCGGCACGCCCCGTCCGCGATCCTCGTGGGTGGCGCTGGCGCCCGTGCCGCTCCCCATGACACTCGCCAGCGTCACGGAAATCGGCCCGTAGCTCCTGGTGACGGGAGTGCTTTGCGCGCCTGTCCCGCCCATGATGAAGCTGCTGAAACCCGGCTGCGTGGCGGCTGGCGTGTCCGCCGTGCGGAGGTTCACATCCAAGCTCAAAACAATTTGGCCGTGGACCTGGCTGGCTGCGGCGAGAACAGTCAAAGCAATCGCGCGAAGATGGTTCATGCAGTTCATAACGTTTGGGATCGCGGGAGGTATAGCAGCGGGCTTTCGGCGCAACAAGAACGCTTCCCTTCATTCCCCAGGAATTCTGGTGTTCACCGTAATAAAAGCCGGACGCGGTCGAGTGAGATTCAAAACCAACGGCAGGAAGAAAGCGAAGTGCTGCTGGAAGAGTTCACGCGGCGGTATCCCTTTGTTCCCTCTTCGTTTTCTTTGTTTCCTTCTGTCCCAACTGAATCGTTGTTAAGCCTGCTGCCTATCGGGAATTCGACGTCCTTTTTCCCCTAAGGAACATTGTGAGAATAGCCCAGCGTTTCAACGCTGGGTGGTGCGGTTCAAAAAGTATCGAGTCCTGGAGGGACGGCAGAAAATCAGTTTCAAAGTTGGCCTTCTGCCGTCCCTCCGGGACAGACATCGGTCTGAATTTCCGAAAGGCATTGGCCCTAAGCTAAGCCAGAATTCCCTTCACGACGTGGCCAGCCACATCCGTGAGCCGGAAGTCGCGGCCCTGATAACGATACGTGAGCCGCTTGTGATCGATGCCGCACAGATAAAGCATCGTGGCGTGCAGATCGTTCACATGAACTTTTTGATCGTCGTCGATGAAGCGATAACCCAGTTCATCCGTTGAACCCCACGTCGTGCCGCCTTTGATGCCGCCGCCCGCGAGGAAAATGGAAAACGCATTGATGTGATGATCGCGTCCGCTGCCCTGGCCCATGGGCGTGCGGCCAAATTCTCCACCCCAGATGATCAAGGTATCCTCCAGCAGTCCGCGCTGTTTCAAATCCTTGATGAGCGCGGCACTGGGCCGATCGCAAGCTTCGGCGGCTTTCGGCATTTCCTTTTCAATATCGCCATGATGGTCCCACGCGCGGTGATAAAGCTGGATGAACCGCACGCCGCGCTCGGCCAGCCGGCGCGCGAGCAGACAGTTCGACGCGAATGAACCATCGCCCGGTTCCTTCACACCGTACATCTCCAGCGTCTCCTTGGATTCCTTCTGAAACTCCGTCAGCTCGGGAACGGAACTCTGCATTCGAAACGCCAACTCGTATTGCGCGATGCGTGTTTGGATTTCAGGATCGAGCTTTTCTTCGGCGAGGATGCCGTTCAGGCGCTGCACCTCTTCGACGACTTGCCGTTGCGTGCTCTGGCAC
>DATHKK010000788.1:0-2676 GCA_035489355.1 Candidatus Limnocylindria bacterium | reverse complement strand
GCCTGGCGTTGCATGTTGGAACCCATGAGCGCGCGGTTGGCGTCGTCGTTTTCCAGGAACGGGATCAAGCTGGCGGCCACAGAAACCAACTGCTTGGGCGAGACGTCGACGTAGTCGACTTCATCGCGGCTCTTGAGCACGAAGTTGCCGGCTTGCCGGCAGTTGACGAGCTCGGTTGTAATCTTCAGACGATCGTCCAGAGCGACGTTGGCTTGTGCGACGACGTACTTGTCTTCTTCCCAGGCGGAAAGGTAGAAGCAGTACGGTTCGTAGACCACCTTGCGGCGCTTGAGCTCTTCGTTGAGCTCTTCGACGCGGTCCTTCTCGATGATTTCGCCAGCCTTGAATTCGCTGTCGCCGGCGTTCACGATCTGCACGTAGTCGATGATGCGGCCGCCCTTCACTTTGCGGTACGGCGACTCGATGAAACCGTAGTCGTTGATACGCGCAAAGCAGGACAGCGAGCTGATCAAACCGATGTTCGGACCTTCCGGCGTTTCAATCGGGCAGATACGGCCGTAGTGCGTGGGGTGAACGTCGCGGACTTCAAAACCAGCGCGTTCACGCGAAAGACCACCGGGTCCAAGAGCCGACAGACGTCGCTTGTGAGTGATCTCGCTGAGCGGGTTGGTCTGGTCCATGAACTGGCTGAGCTGCGAGGATCCGAAGAATTCGCGGATCGCCGCCATAACCGGCTTGGCGTTGACGAGATCGTGCGGCATCGCCGTCGACATCTCCTGGTACACGCTCATCTTTTCCTTGATGGCGCGTTCCATGCGGACCAGGCCGATACGGAACTGGTTTTCGAGGAGTTCGCCGACCGCGCGAACCCGGCGATTGCCGAGGTGATCGATGTCGTCCACGGTGCCGATGTTCTTGCGCAGCTTGAACAGATATTTGATCGCCGAGACAAAGTCCGGCGTATCGAGTGTGCGGTTGTTGAGCGGCGTGTCCAGACCCATCTTGATGTTGAACTTCAAGCGGCCGACGCGGCTGAAATCATATTTGCGCGGATCAAAGAACATGCCGCGAAACAGATTGGTCGCCGTTTCCAGGGTCGGAGGATCTCCTGGACGCAGCTTGCGGTAGATTTCAATTAGCGCTTCTTTTGAAGAACGAATGGCGTCCTTATCGAGCGTGCGCGAAAGAACCAGACCGATGTCATCGCGCTCCGGGAAAAAGACATCGACTTCGGTGATGCCGCCTTCTGCAAAAGCCTGCCAGAGTTCGCCAGTGAGGGGCTTGTTGGCTTCCAGCAACACTTCACCGGTTTGCCGATTTACGACATCGGCGACGCTGTAAGCGCCTTCCAGATCCTGCAGAGCTGCCCGGATTTGCGAAATTTTCGCCTTAATAAGTTCCTTGAACAGATTGTCCGTAATGCGCTTGTGCGCGCCGACGATTACGTCTTCTGATTTCGGGTTGCGGATTTCGTGGGTGAGTTTGCGGTCCACGATGCCGGGCGAAACATTCCAGTAGAGGTCCTTGTCGCGAAGAGAGATGCGCTCCACCTGATAGAACGTGCGCAGGATGTCTTCGTTGGACTTCATTCCGAGAGCGCGCAGGAAGATCGAGCCGAGGAATTTCCGCTTGCGATCGATGCGGACGTAGAGAATGTTCTTGGTATCGTACTCAAACTCAACCCACGAGCCGCGATACGGAATGATTTTCCCCAGGAAATAGGATTTGTTGTTGGCGCTTTCAAAAAACACGCCAGGCGAACGATGTAACTGCGAAACAATGACGCGCTCGGTGCCGTTGATGATGAAGGTCCCGTTCTCGGTCATCAGGGGAATGTCGCCGTAGAAAACTTCCTGCTCCTTGATGTCGCGAATGGTTTTGGCGCCCGTGTCGGGATCTTTGTCGTAGATCGTGAGGCGAATGGTGACTTTAAGCGGCGCGGAATAGGTCATACCGCGCTCCTGGCACTCATTCACGTCATACTTCAGCTGCATGGCGACCGGGTCGCCGCACTTGTTGCAAAAGGTCGGAGTGTTCTTGTTGAACGTGCCGCACTTGTGGCAGATCACGTCGCCGGTTTGATACGGATTGGTTACCACCGAAGCGCCGCAATGACGGCAAGTAGCGCGGAGGTGGTGCAGCCCCTTGAGGTTGCCGCACTTGCACTCCCAGTTGCCGATCGCGTAGTCCACGAATTCCAGCTGGGACATTTCGCGGAAGTCCTTGATCGGAAATACGGACGTGAAAACAGACTGAAGTCCGCCGTCGTCGCGCTCACTGGGCAGAAGGTCCATCTGCAAGAAGCGCTGATACGACTTCATCTGGACTTCAATCAGGTTGGGAATCTGAATCGTGCCCTGGATTTTTGCAAAATCCAGTCGCTGGCGTTCCCGGACGTGCTGATTGTTATTCGACATGCGTGGTCCTCATTCTGTGCGACCGCAGGGCGGTCGACATTCTGTGCGGCTGTGAAGCAGCCGACGAATTTTTCTGGGCAACGAGCGGAAATGTGAAATAAAGACACGTCGAGGTGCGAGAGCCAGATGGGGCTACCGCACCGTGCAACCGATAAACGGTTGTTGCCGTAACGCTTGCTGGCTGCCCAAAGACAGCATGCGCACGGCTGCCGGCGGCTCGAATAGAGCCGTTGGAGTTGTAAAAAGTACCGGCCTCGACTTGCGTACGTGAATTCCTTTGGCGCGATCCGTCATGTAC
>DATHKK010000787.1:0-6487 GCA_035489355.1 Candidatus Limnocylindria bacterium | reverse complement strand
GCTTCTTCCATCGGATTCAGGTTCTCGCGCTGCAAATTTTCGATGAGCGCGAGTTCGAGAACGGAGCGATCGTCGGCCTCGCGAACGATCACCGGCACTTCGGTCAAGTGAAGCAACTGCGCGGCGCGCCAACGACGTTCGCCGGCGATCAATTCATAGTGCGTACCCTGATCACGGACGATGAGCGGCTGCACGATGCCCTGCTCCTTGATCGAGGAGGCGAGTTCTTGCAGGGCTTCGGGCGGAAAATCTTTGCGCGGCTGCAACGGACTGGGACGCACCTGATCGAGCTTCACGCGCAGCACACGATCACGCAGATCCGGTGGCGAAGCGGGCGCAACCACCGCCGCATTCTGGGGATTAGGCGCGAGCGCGGCGGCGGGCCGCGGAGCAGTCCCGAGCAGCGCGCCAAGTCCACGACCGAGAGCGGGTTTCGACATGGAACTAGAGTGCGGAAACGACGCGCGCGCTGTCAATTGCCCGTTGAAGAACGAAAGGAACCCCGTGTGAGGTTTTCGTGCAGGAGTTTCGCTGACGTACCTTGGGGAAAAAGCGTGGCCAGATCGCCAGAACTCGCAGGGAAATCAGCGGCCCTGATTGATCGTGCTGGGCAGGCCGGTCTGCCAACCCTGCTGGGCGTTCCAAGGACGCTCCGACATGTTCTCCGGCTCCGTGCTCTTGCACGCAGTGAAAACCAGCGCCACGACGGCGAGCAGCAAAAGATTTCGCAGAGCGTTCATATTCTTAATCAGTAAAGGACTTGATCGCCTTCTTCGATGTCACCCAGCCTCCAGCCCGGTAACACGTTGGCGACCGAACGGTTCGAAAGCACTTCGCGGATGCGAACTTTGCCGACCAGTTTGCTGTTGCGATGCACCATCAACACGCCGCCTTCCAGCATTTCCTTGTCAGCTCCGATATCGAGAATCACAAAGTCCCACTTGGGATCGACCGCCACGACATTGCCCTTGGTGCCGGCCGGCAAAGGCACGACGTAGTCCGTGCCGACAATCAAATCGATCTTGTTCTGAAGTTCTTTGACGTTGCGGGAGAGAATCTTCTTCTCGTCTTCCAGGACAGCGATGACGTCGCCCTTTTTCTTCACGTCGGCGATCAACTCGCGGATCTGCTCCGGTTGCAGGCCGAGCGATTCCCATTTCGCCAGGTCCGCCTGCGCCTTCTTTCTCTCTTCGGTCGCATTCGCCAAGTCGGTCTTGGTCTTATTGAGTGATTCCTGCGCCGTGGCGAGTTGTTGCTTCGCGCCGTTCAACTCCTCCTCGGTTTGCGCCAGCGTATTGCTCGTGGTGACGAGAGTCTGCCGTGTCGCCGTCAGATCTTTTTCCGCGCGATTGGCCCGGGCAAGCTGTTTGGCTTCCTCTCGCTTGTGATTTTCACGCTCGGTGATGATGGCCTGGACGTGCTTACGCGCTTGCATTTGCGTAACCACGATCGTTCCGATTCCAGCCAGGATCGCGAAGACTAAACAGATTCGCAGTAACATGTATTAATTCCAAAAAGGGTTCAGCGACGCGACAAACTAGGGGTTACCAAAACCGCTGTCAACGCCGCGCTGGAAACCACGGTTATTCGAAACGCGACGCGGAATATCCCTCTTCGGCAAAGGTGTATTCCCACTCGCCATGCGCGGCATCCCATAAAATCGACTCGCCGCCGTCCAGGCCCGTTGCCATGTTCGCAGGCATGAAACTCACCTGCGTCCTTGCCGCTCTCTTGCTTGGCTTGAACCTGCACGCTGCCGCGATTCGCGCGCTCATCGTCGATGGCCAGAACAATCACGATTATAAATCCACTACGCCGCATTTGAAAAAGATCCTCGAGGAAACCGGGCTGTTCACTGTCGAAGTCGCGACGACTCCGCCCAAAGGCAGCGACATGAGCGGCTTCAAGCCGAAGTTCAGCGATTACCGCGTGATCATTTCCAACTACAATGGCGAGTTGTGGTCGAAGGAAACTCAGGACGCCTTTGTGGAATTCGTGCGCAACGGAGGTGGGTTCGTGAGCGTCCATGCGGCAGACAATGCATTTCCGAATTGGAATGAATACAATCAAATGATCGGCGTGGGCGGCTGGGACGGGCGCAACGAAAAGTCCGGACCTTATCTTCGATTGCGCGATGGAAAGTTCGTTCACGACCAGACGCCCGGCGCCGGTGGACATCACGGCCAGCAGCACGCGTTCTTGATGGATACTCGTCTCCCGCAGCATCCCATCATGGCTGGGCTGCCCGCGCAATGGATGCACGCCAAAGACGAGCTTTACGATCGCCTCCGCGGGCCAGCGGAGAACGTCACGGTTCTCGCCAGCGCCTTGTCCGCAAAACAAACCGGCGGCTCCGGCGAACACGAACCGTTGCTCATGGTAATCAGTTTCGGCAAAGGCCGCGTCTTTCACACCGCGCTGGGCCACAACAATGGCAAAGAACTCACCGCGCTAAAGTGCGTCGGGTTCATTACGACACTGCAACGCGGCACCGAATGGGCGGCGACGGGCAAAGTAACCCAGAAGGTTCCCATCGATTTCCCGACGGGAGACAAAGTGAACTTGCGGGAATAGTGCAGTGCTGAACGAACGCCAAGCCGGCCAGAGTCAGAAACTATTCCTGAAATATCAGCGCACGCAGTGCAGATTGGTCGGCAACAACTCAAGAAGATGTGGCGATTCATTTCGGCAAGATGCGCAATGCCTCTCACGGCGGAGACGGATGCAAGAACGTTCTCTCGCCGTCGATCTCTTAATCATAATCTCAATCCTATTCCTAATCACTCTGCGCCTTTCCCGAATAAGAATAGGATTACGATTGGGAACTCAGCCGGACATCTCCTTTCAATGGCGTTCCTCCTTTCCATTTCATTGCGCGCCCACGCCGCCGATCTGGTGCCCGTGTCCGATCTGGGCCTGCGCATTGAACGCGGTTTCACCATCACGGAATTCGCCGACCAGAATCTAGCGCCCGACACCTGGTGCATGACCCTCGATGCCCGCGGGCGCGTGGTCGTGGCCAACGGAAAATCCATCCGCGTGCTGGTCGATGACGACGGAGATGGACAGGCGGATGACTTCATTACTTTCGCCGATGTCGAGCGCGGCGTCATGGGCATGTGCTTCGACGGCAATTCGCTTTACGTCGCCGCCGATGGCTGGCTCTCGCGCTACGACGACCTGAATGGCGACAGCGTGGCGGACGGCGCGCCGGAGAAACTTCTGCCGCTCGGCTTCGGCGAACACGGAGGCCACGCCATGCGCAAAGGTCCGGACGGCTGGTGGTATCTCATCGGCGGAAACGACACGGGCTTCACGGCGGACAAACATGCCACGCTTAATGGCTCGCCGATCATTAAGCCGGAAGCGGGCGCCCTGCTCCGCCTCACGCCCGACGCGCGTCAATCCGAGATCATCACCCACGGCCTGCGCAATGCCTATGACTTCGACTTCAACGCCGACGGCGATATTTTCACTTACGACAGCGACGTGGAGAGCGACGCGTTTTTGCCCTGGTACGAGCCGACGCGCGTGTATCACCTCGGCTACGGCCAGCACCACGGCTGGCGGCTCACGGGCTACAAGCGCAGTTGGCCGCGGCCTGATTATTACACGGACACTGTACCGATTCTTTCGCGCATCGGGCGCGGCTCGCCGACGGGTGTGACGGCGTATCGCCACTTTCAATTCCCCATGCGCTTCCGCGACGGCTTGTTCTTCGCTGACTGGACGTTCGGGCGAATTTATTTTCTACCCCTCGAAGCAAACGGCGCGAGCTACACCGTTTATGATCCCGATGTCTTCCTCGAACCCATCGGCACCCAAGGGTTCGCGCCTACGGATCTCGCGGTGGCGCCGGACGGTTCGCTGTTCATCTCCATCGGCGGAAGGAAAACGCGCGGCGCTGTTTACCATGTCGAATTCACCGGACGGCCAAGCCCGCCCACGATCGCGCCGCTGGCCAATGCGGACTTGAACAACGTCCTGTTCGCTCCTCAACCGCTCGATGCCTGGTCGCGCGCCATCTGGATGCCCGCCGCCGCTCGCCTCGGCGCGCAACCGTTCGGGAGATTTGTCTCGGATGACGCGTGGCCCGATCTTTTTCGCGTTCGAGCCATCGAAGTGCTCACGGAAATGTTTGGCGGAGTGCCGCCGGACCGTGCCCGCGCCGCATCGCAATCCAGTTCGGCCATCGTGCGCGCGCGCCTGGCGTGGTCACTCGGACGCGTGCCGGGTGAAAACGCGGCGGCGTTGTTGATCGCGCTGGCCAACGATCGCGACGGCGCCGTTCGGCGATGCGCGCTCGACGCCATTGCGGATCAAATCGGTTTGTTCGATGAAGGCGCGCTCGTCGCGGTCACGCAGTCGGGACTTCTCCATCCCAACAAATATGTGCGCCTCGCGGCGGTGCGCGTCGCCGGCCGCATGACCGACTCAGCGTGGCTTAACCTCACCACGATCATTCCGAAGAATTCGCCCGCCATTCCCCAGGCGGCCATCGCCCAGATTTGGCGAACACCGGATTTGGCGGTGCATCCCGAAGTCGTCCCGGCGCTGACGAACCTGCTCGCTTTGACCACCGACCACGCGATTCGTCTCGACGTCGTGCGCCTGCTCATTCTAGCGCTGGGCGACTGGCACTTGAACAATCCCACGGTGGAAGTTTTCACCGGTTATGAATTGCCCACGACGCCGGCCAATGAATTCAACGTCGTGGCGCTGCGGCGCATGATGCGCGCTCTAATCCCGTCCGGTAACGCGCTACTCGACACCGAAGCAGCTCGCCTGTTGGCGATGCTGGAAGACGACGACAAAAAAACACCGCAGCTTCTCGCGAATTTTCTGACGGACAGCAGCGCCGCGAGTGCCGACTTCCATTACCTCGCCTGCATCGCGCACGTGCGCGCAAGTGTGCCGGCACTGTCACCACGCATCGCAGCCGCCATCCTCGCGTTGAATCGAAAACTCGGCGGACAAGAAACGCGCGCCAAACAAAACTGGAACCTGCGCCTCGTCGAAGTCGTGCAGCAACTCATCCGGCGCGAGCCATCGATTGCCGACGCGTTGCTGCGTCATCCGCAATTCATTTCGCCCGCGCACGTGTTTCTCGCCAATGCCTTGCCAGCAGAACAGAGATTCCAAGCTGCTCGGCGCTTCCTCGCCGCGGCGCGCGCCAATAGCATGTTCCCCTGGAGCAATGAACTCATCGCGCTCTTCGCCCAGCTTCCGACGGATGACGTCGTGCCGCTCTTCCGTCGCCAATGGGTGAACATCAATTTGCGCGATGAACTGTTGCCGCGCCTGGCCGAACAACCCGTGACTGTGGACCGCGACAAATTTCTCGCTGGTCTTGGATCACCGCAGCCGCCGGTGGTTCGCGTCAGCTTGAACGCGTTGATGAAATTGCCGCCCGATCCCAACGGCACAAACCTCGTCGCGCCGTTGAAGTTGTTGAGTCGCACGCTCGCCGAACCGGCCGAGCAACCCTTGCGCGCGCAAGTCGCCTCGCTCATCGCTTCGAGCCTCAAACAGGAATTCAAAATCGCGGAGCCGCCGGGCGCGGACGCCGTGGCCTTGCGCAAAGCGTACCGGCCCATCTTCGATTACGTGGGCGCCAAGTATCCCGGACTCATTCGCGCCATGAGCGCCGAGGACCATGATGATCCGGTGAAATGGAACGCCACCTGGCGCGCGGTGCCCTGGGCGCGCGGCGATGCGACCCGCGGCGAACAGATCTTTGCCCAACGTGCTTGCGCGGCCTGTCATCGCAGCGCCAGCGCCTTCGGCCCCGATCTCGCCGGTGCGGCGCAACGGATGTCCCCGGAAGACCTGATGAACGCCATTGTCTTCCCGAGCCGCGACATTGCACCGCCGTATCGCACGACGACCTTTCGCCTGCGCAACGGCGAATCGTACACCGGCATCGTGGCGTATGAGTCCGCCGACGGTTGGATCGTCCAAACCGGCGCCGGCGCGAACGTGCGCGTGAACAGTGCGGATGTTTTAGCGCGCCAACCCAGCGGCGTGTCCGTGATGCCCAGTGGCTTGCTCAATGGCTTGAACACCCAAGAGCTGGCGGATTTGTATGCGTTTCTCCGAACGCTCTAGTTCCAATGTCTTTCGGAAACTCGAAAGGCATTTCGAAGGGGGATGTAATTCCGAAAAACAATAAAAATTTTCAGATCCGTTGGCGTTGTCGCGGTCACGCTAATAACTCATTCAGCCGCTTCTCCCACTCATCTTGAAACACGACTTCGCAGCTGATTTTCTTGTCACGCATGGCGGGCACAAGCTCGTTCCAGGTTTTCTTCGTCGCGTGCCGGTTGCACACGTCGAATACGGATTTTTTGTATGCAGTGTTCGGGTTCTTGAGATGCAGTCCCTTCGTTTCGAGTACGAACACCTTGCGCGCGCCCGCCCGCGCCCCGGCGTGGCTGGTGAAGATGAAGTCGGCGTAAATGCGCGAGCGCTGCCAACCTTGCACGTA
>DATHKK010000786.1:0-3664 GCA_035489355.1 Candidatus Limnocylindria bacterium | reverse complement strand
TCCTCGCATGCAAAAGCTCGGCACGAAGTTCGTGCGCGTGATGAGTTTCAAGCCGGGCGACGACGAGGCAACAAGTCCCGCTGAAGTATTCGCACGCGTGCGCGAGGTCACGAAGATGTTTCTCGATGCCGGCCTTCAGCCCGTACACGAGAACTGCATGAACTACGGCGGGATGAGCTGGAAACATGCGCTGGAGTTGCTGGACCGAGCGCCGGGATTGAAGTGGGTTTTCGACACGGCCAATCCCGTCTTCAACGCAGACCGCAGCAAACCGAAGCCGTGGTCGAAACAGGACGCGTGGGAGTTTTATACACACGTGAAGCCGCACACAGTTCACGTTCACATCAAGGACGCGCGCTGGAACCCGGCGAAGAACGACGCGGACTACACCATGCCGGGCGAGGGCAACGGCTGCGTGCGCGAAGTCATCCGGGATTTGCTGGCGAGCGGTTACGACGGCGCGTTCTCGATCGAGCCGCACGTGGCGGTGGTGTTTCACGATTCGTCGGTGACCAGTTCAGCGGACCAGCAGTTCAGCCGTTACATCGAGTACGGGCGCGCGTTGGAGAAATTAATTAGCGACGTGCAAGCCGGGTTGCGGGCGAAGAAAGCCGCCTGACCTTGTTCACACGTTTAGTTGCACCGCGAGAGCAAAATCAACGCGGCCTTCCCTTCGTTAGTTTCGCCACGCGAGGCTTTTTCGGGCACTCATCCGGACCGGTGAATAACTTTTTAACCTGCGGCATTGACGCAAATTCCGGCATGCCTAGGCTCGTTATGAATTCCAAACAAGAAACCAATTCACTCAACTCATTGGAGGAAATATGCCGAGCAATCGTGGTGTCGCTTACATGGGACCGGGTAAAGTCGAAATCAAGAACATCGATTTTCCGAAGTTGGAACTGCCCGAGCAGAAGCGCAAGTGCGAGCACGGGGTGATTCTCAAAGTCGTCTGCACCAACATCTGCGGCTCGGACCAGCACATGGTTCGCGGACGCACAACGGCCCAGCCCGGCTTGATCCTCGGCCACGAGATCACAGGTGAAGTGATCGAAACGGGTCGCGACGTCGAGTTCATCAAGAAAGGCGACATCTGTAGCGTGCCGTTCAACATCGCATGCGGACGCTGCGCGAACTGCAAGGAAGGCAAGACAGGCATTTGTCTGAACGTGAATCCCGCGCGTCCCGGTGCCGCTTATGGTTATGTGGACATGGGCGGCTGGGTCGGCGGCCAAGCGGATTACGTGATGATTCCTTACGCGGATTTCAACCTGCTCAAATTCCCGGACAAGGATCAGGCGCTGGTGAAAATCAAAGACCTCACCTTGCTCTCCGACATTTTCCCGACGGGCTATCACGGCGCGGTGAGTGCGGGCGTGGGACCGGGTGCGACGGTTTATGTGGCGGGCGCGGGACCGGTCGGCCTCGCGTGCGCGGCGTCGTGTCACTTGCTCGGCGCAGCGGTCGTGATTGTCGGCGACTTGAACAAGGAACGGCTCGCCCAGGCGCGCAGCTTCGGCTGCGAGACGGTGGACGTCTCGACGGATTGCTCGATCCAGGATCAACTCGAACGCATCCTCGGCGTGCCGGAAGTGGATTGTGCCGTGGATTGCGTCGGCTTCGAAGCGCGCGGCTGCGGACACAATCACAGCAAGGAAGTTCCCGCGCAGGTGCTGAACAGCGTGATGGAGATTTGCAAAGCGGGCGGTGCCATCGGCATCCCCGGCCTTTACGTCACGGGCGATCCGGGCGCGGTCGATGAAGCGGCAAAGGTGGGTAGTCTCTCCATTCGCATTGGGCTGGGCTGGGCCAAGAGCCACACCTTCGTCACAGGGCAATGCCCGGTCATGCGCTACCACCGCAGGCTGATGATGGCGATTCTCCACGACAAAATCCAAATCGCCAAAGCGACGCACGTGCAGATGATTCGCCTCGAGGACGCGCCGAGCGGCTACAAGGACTTCGACAAGGGCGCAGCGAAGAAATTTGTCATCGATCCCCACGGAATGGTGAAAGCGTAACGTTTTCGGAACGGAAACTACGAGCCTCTCGGTTCCACATACCGAGAGGCTTTTTGTTTTTGGAGTGTGGTGACTTGTCACCGCTTTCCGCAGGCGGCCGGCCAGTCGGCCACGCACCAAAGCGGTAACAAGTCACCACACTCCAAAATGTTCGCGCCCACTCTTCTCCTCGTTTAGCTTCAGGCCACCGTGCCAGTGCGAGTAAAAATTTGCGGGATCACCAACGCTGCCGACGCCATCGCCGCCGTGGATGCGGGTGCCGACGCGTTGGGCTTCATGTTCTTCGACAACAGCAAACGATTCGTTTCGCCCAGCCTGGCGGCGGAGATCATTCGCGAGTTGCCGCCGTTCGTCGCGAAAGTCGGCGTATTCGTGAACGCCTCCCAAGACTTCATTCGCCTCGTGCTGGAAACCAGCGGCATCGACACGCTGCAATTCCACGGCGAGGAATCACCTCAGTTCTGCGGGCAATTTGGACTGAAGGTGATCAAAGCGTTTCGCATTCAATCGCACGAGTCTTTGCACAACGCTTTGAGCTATCGCAATTACGCCTGGCTCTTAGACAGCTACGTCGATGGACAGCACGGCGGGACAGGTGTGGCTTTCAATTGGGATGTCGCCGTCGAAGCCACAAAGCTCACCAGGATGGTGATTCTGGCGGGCGGGTTGAAAGTGGAAACGGTGAGCGAGGCCGTACGCAAAGTGCGGCCTTACGCCGTGGATGTTTCCGGCGGAGTCGAATCTGTGCCGGGGAAAAAGGACCACGCCAAACTGCGCGAGTTCATCGCCGCGGCCAAGAGCGTGACTTGAAGCCCGGCAAATAACTTGGCGTCAGCGCGTCTTTGCGTGAGATTCTCTGACCATGAGCGCTGCTGCCACCGAACAACTTCCTGACGCCACGGGCCACTTTGGTCCATACGGCGGACGTTTCGTGCCCGAGACGCTGATGCATCCCCTCCAACAGCTTGAGGAGGAATACTTTCGCGCACAGCAGGACCCGGAGTTTCAGAACGAACTGGATTATTACCTCCGGGAATTTTGCGGACGCCCCACGCCGCTCTACTTTGCCGAACGTCTCACGCGCGAGCTGGGCGGGCCGAAAATCTATTTGAAGCGCGAGGATTTGCTCCACACCGGTGCGCACAAGATTAACAACGCGATGGGGCAGATTCTCCTCGCGAAGCGCATGGGCAAGACGCGCATCATCGCCGAAACCGGCGCCGGCCAGCACGGCGTGGCGACGGCCACTGTGAGTGCGATGTTCGGATTGAAGTGCGTCATTTACATGGGCACGGTCGATTGCGAACGCCAGGCGCTCAACGTGTTTCGCATGAAAATGTTGGGCGCGGAAGTCGTGCCTGTGCATGCGGGCCAAAAGACGTTGAAGGAAGCGGTGAACGAAGCTATGCGCGACTGGGTGACGAACGTCCGCAGCACGCACTACATCCTCGGCACTGCTTACGGCGCGCATCCGTATCCGGTCATGGTGAGAAATTTTCAGCGTGTGATCGGTGATGAGGCGCGCAGACAGATTCTGGAGAAGGAAGAGCGTTTGCCTGACTTGCTCATCGCCTGCGTCGGTGGCGGCTCGAATGCGATCGGACTCTTCTATCCGTTCCTCGAAGACGCCAACGTGAGGATGC
>DATHKK010000785.1:0-2823 GCA_035489355.1 Candidatus Limnocylindria bacterium | reverse complement strand
CCTACCACATCCCCGCGGTGCCGCTGAGCTACCACGGACTCAACTTCAAAGTCATCGCGCAAAACGTGGCCAGCAATGTCACCTACTACGCGACCAGCAGCGTGGCCACGCTCACGGTCAATGCGGATACCGTGGCGCCGGTGATCCTCAGTGCTCAGCCAGCGGGTCTGAACCAGTTGGTCGTATCTTTTTCGGAGCGGCTCGCGGTGGGCAGCGCCACCACCCTCGCGAACTACTCGATCACCGGACCGGGCGGTTCACTGATCATCTCGAACGCCGTGCTCGATGCCACCCAGACCAACGTCGTTCTCACCGTCAGCACCATGACCCTTGCGACCGCTTACACGTTGACAGTCAATGGCATCACCGACCTCTCGGCCGCAGCCAATACCGTCGCAGCCAATAGCCAGGTCCAATTCACGGCGGCGGCCATTGCCTTCGTGGACATCGGTGGCCCGGCCATCGGCGGTTCGGTGACAACTGCGGGATCGGGCTACAGAATTTCCGGCGGTGGAACCAACATGACGGGCAGCAGCGATCAGTTCACGTTCGCCTACCAATTGGTCGCGGGTGATTTCGATAACAAAGTGCGTCTCGATTCGTTGACCGCGCGAGACGCCTACGCGATGGCCGGGCTGATGGCGCGTGAAACACTGGATGCGAACAGCCGCTTCGCAGCCTCGATGGCGAGTCCGAGTCTTTCCGGTTGCTTCATTCTCCAGCGCAGCGTTGCGGACACGGGGACGGCATTCGGCAACAATTTCCCGGTGAACTATCCCCACACCTGGCTGCGGCTGACCCGCGTGGGGAATGTGTTCACGGCTTACGGCGGCTTCGATGGACAAACGTGGGTGCAACTCGGCACCGTCACCATTGCCATGCCCTCCAGCGTGTATTTCGGCTACGCGGTGTGCGGCGCGAACACCTCTCAAGCGGCGTCAGTGGAACTGCGCGACATTTCTTCCGGCCTGGGCGGCACAGTCGTTCCGAGCCTCACGCGCAGTATCGAGCCGCTCAGCGTCTCCAGCCGGCGCACCGGGCTGGTGATTTCCGAGATCATGTACAATCCGCGGAACCGCACGGACAACAAAGACCTCGCCTTCATCGAGATTTTCAATGCCGATCCGATCTTCGAGGACC
Organism: Candidatus Limnocylindria bacterium; assembly: GCA_035489355.1. Lineage (GTDB taxonomy): Bacteria > Verrucomicrobiota > Verrucomicrobiia > Limisphaerales > SIBH01 > JANNGC01. Next base: position 1,683 of record DATHKK010000785.1, on the reverse strand, counting down.
TCAGTGGTTATCGCCTTGGCGGGGACGCGGGCTACACCTTTCCAACGGGCACCGTGCTCCAGGCGGGATCGTTTATCGTGGTGGCCGCCTCGCCGCTCGATGTGCAATCCGAGTACGGGATCACCGGCGTGTATGGCCCTTGGACCAATGCTCTCTCTAACTCCGGCGGCACCGTCCGGCTGCGCAACGCGCTCGACGCGGTCTTGCTGGAAGTGAATTACGACACAACCGCGCCCTGGCCGCTGGCGGCGGACAGCGCCGGACATTCCCTGGTGCTCGCGCAACCTTCCTACGGCGAAGATGACAGCCGTGCCTGGGCGGCGAGCGACGTGATCGGCGGCTCACCCGGCCGCGCGGATTCAGTCAGCCCCGAGCCGTTGCGTAACCTCGTGATCAACGAATTCCTCTCGCGAACCGTTCCACCGGCAGAAGATTTCATTGAACTCTACAATCGCGGCACGACGGCCCTGGATATTTCCGGCGCGTGGCTGAGCGATTCAGCCAACACCAACAAGTTCCGCATTCCCAATGGCACGGTGCTCCCGGCCCGCGGGTTCGCTGTCTTCAGTGAGACGCAACTCGGTTTCGGCCTAAGCTCGTCTGGAGAAAAAATCCTCCTGGTGAGCTCCAATCAAAACCGCGTCCTCGATGCCTGGACCTTCGATTCCCAGGACGATGCCATCTCCAGCGGACGCTTTCCTGATGGTTCCGTGAACATTCGCGAGTTGAGCGCCCTAACGCCGGGCGCGATCAACGCCCCGCCCCTCCAGCGCTCCATCGTCATCAACGAACTCATGTTCGATCCCATTTCCGGTGATGAAGATGATGATTACATCGAGCTTTACAACCGCGGCGCCAGCACGGTGAACCTCGGCCGCTGGCAGTTCACCGCCGGCGTCGATTACACGTTTCCCGCGAACACGCTGATCGCGCCCGGCTCTTATGTCGTCGTGGCCAAGAACCGGAATCGGATGCTCGCCAACTACGCGAACCTGAATGCCACGAACGTGTTCGGGAATTTTGACGGCAGCTTGCGCAACAACGGCGAACGCCTGGCGCTCTCCATGCCCGACGAGATCATCACCACTAATGGCGCCGTGCTGGCGACGAATACGCTTTACATCGTTGTCAACGAAGTCGGTTACGGGCGCGGCGGGCGCTGGGGACAATGGTCGCACGGCGGCGGCAGCAGTCTCGAGTTGATCGATTCCAACAGCGACAATCGCCAGGTCCAGAATTGGGCCGACAGCGATGAAACGGCCAAATCATCGTGGGTGTCGGTCTTCCATCAGGAGTTGATGGATCACGTGTATCCCGTGGGCACGACTGGCAATCAACTGAACGAAGTGCAGATCATGATCCTGGGCGCCGGCGAAGCCCTCGTGGATGACCTGGAGGTGCATGCCGAAAATCCGACGGGGCCGAACCTCGTCGCCAACGGGACCTTTGCCTCACTGGGCGGATGGCTCATTCAAGGCAACCATGTCCGGTCGAGCCTCGAACCGGCCGGCCCGAATAATCCCAGCAGCAGCCTTCGCATCCGCGCCACCAGCGGCGGCGACAATGGCGCCAACCGCGTCGAGACCGATCTGACGGCCACCCTCGCGGCCAACACGCAGGGCAGCATTCGCGCCAAACTTCGCTGGCTCCGCGGCCAGCGCGAAGTTCTCCTCCGTTTGCACG
>DATHKK010000784.1:0-2749 GCA_035489355.1 Candidatus Limnocylindria bacterium | reverse complement strand
ATTGAAGCCGAAGTGAAACGTATCCCCCCGGCATCTTTGCCGGGTGTTTGAGCGCAGAACTGAGCGGCGCACTTCATGCCGCCTGCGCTTCGCGCACGGCGCGCTGGCCGCTTTCCAAGGCGCCGAAGACCGTGCCCATTTGCGCGTCAGGAGCGGTGGCTTCGCCGGCAAAGAAAAGCGTGTGGTCCACGGGCGCGCCGAGTTGTTTCGGCAGAAACAATCCGCCCACGGGGATGTAGCTGTAAGCGCCGCGCACGTGCGGATCGTGCGCCCAATCGTAGGTGTGACTGGCGACGAGTTCAGACTGCATGTTTGAGATGGGAACGGAGAAGAGGCGCGAAAGAATGTCGAGGGCGAGCGCTTCGAGTTGAGCGGGAGTTCGCGTGAGGAGCGCATCGGCTTTCGCACCACCGGCCCAGCCGGTGAGGAACGGTCCGCGCGGATCGCTCCACCAAGTCGGAATCGGTTCGTCGAGCGCGTGGATGAACCCGAAGTCCGCTTCCAGCCACCAGACGCGGCGAAAAGCCAGCGTGAGCTTCACCGCGTTTCCAAATTCCAATCCGTTGATGGCTTCCTCCTTGTCCGGTAGCGCTGGACGGAACGCCACGGCGCGGGCCTTCAATACGCCGAGCGGCAGCGTAATGATCGCCGCCTCGCCATCGAATATTTCTATTGTGCCGCCGTGCGTCGTCTCGACCGTGACGTGGCCAGCGCGCCAATCAATGCCTCGCACTGTCGTTCCATTGACCAACTTCACTCCAGCACTTCGCGCCTCGGTCACGAGACGTTCCACCAGCGCGGAGTAGCCGGCGTCGATGCGCGCTTGCGTCCCGCCTTCCATTTGTTCGGCGGCGTAATCAGCGCGGCGCAAGGAGTGCGCGCTCAAGCGATGCGCGTGCGCGGCGTTAAAGCCTTCGGCGAAGGCGAGCATCATGCGGTAGGTGCGTTCGTCGAGGGATTGCGCTTCGAGAAACTCGAGGAACGAAGTGTCGTTCGCGCGAGGGTCGATGCGTTGCGTGAGTTGGCTGAACGTGTCCCAAACTTCGATCGGTTCGAGGCGTCCGGCGTCGAGCGCCTGGTTGCGAAGCGAAACCGCATGCGTGCTGAGATGCGCGGCGTGGATCACATCGAGCAACGCCTGGTTCTCGCCATGCACGAATTCCGCGCCGAGTTCGATCACGCCGGCGTTCGTTCCCAACGTGTGGATGCGTCCGCCGAAACGGTCCTTGGCCTCGAGCAGCGTCACGCGGACGCCGCGCAACGCCGCGGCTGCCGCCAATCCAGCGACGCCTCCGCCGACGATGATGATGTGTTTCGGCATGCTGTCTCCTCGCCCTGCAATTTAGCATCAACAGGGAGGATGTGTTGCCCAAGCTGTTGATCGGCGGATGGTCCCGACTAAATCGGAACGATGCAGATCGAAGTAGGTTAGGCGTCTCGCTTGACGAAGTGGCAACGGACGCACCAGCAGGATTTGATTTATCTGCAAGGGACGGCGAGACGCCTGTTCTACTTTTTGGACGGGCTGTAGGCTGCCGACGCGGGAGCGAGGCTCAATTGCGATCATTCCGTTCCAAAATGATTCCTTGCGACTTTCCGTCGAGCTGCTGGCGAACGGAGCGGGCGCGGTTCTCGATGAACCGTTTGATCTGGTGTACCGGACGGTTCACGCCGTGAGGATTCCCGCCGGGCGGACGTTCCACTTTTTCGCGGCTCAACGCCTGATCGAATTTTTCCAGACGAAAGGCGGACTCGGCGGCGACGGGTTCGCGAATGACGGCGGCGATTTGATCGATTCGCTGGAACAATCGATTGGGCACGAGCAGGCGCGTGGAAAAGTCTTCGAGATGCTGGCGATAGATTTCGCGGAATTCCTCGACGGCCATGACGCGTTCGAGAAAGCGATGCCGTCCGACCCACGGATGCCAGATGCTCGCGCGTTCCCGCTCCTTCGTGGTGCCCAGCAGGAAAAAGCTGCCCCACGCGAGATCGAGATCCCACGGGATGAAACCGAACTTGTTCGAGCGGGGATCGAGGTAAACGTAAAAATTCTGGCCGTTGGCAAGAAAGCTGTCGTAGCTAGACAACAAAACTTCGCCGGCGAGAAACCGCGCGAACTCATCAAGATCCAGAAAGCCGCCCAGGCGTTCCGCGAACTCGGCGTCGCTCGCAAAAGAGACCAAGCGTCCAAATTCGATCACGCGACGCTGTTGGTCGGTTGTTGCTTTGGTTTTCAAATCGTAAATCTCAGCGTAAGCGGGCCAGTCATCGCCGAGATGTTCGAAAAGCTGGTAGGTCACCGGCTTGAAGATGGGCGTTTTCTTCGAGCCAAATCGGTCCGCGGCGAAATCTTCGTTCACCGGTTCGACGAGCGCGTACAAGCCCAGCGGCCGGCGATCCCACTGTTCGGTCACGCTCACGGTCAGCCACGCGTAAGCAGTGCGCGGTGCCGGCACACCCACATCGCGGAAGAATTCATAAGCCAGCGCATCGCTCATGCACGATTGATCAGCGATGAGATTGTGAAAGTTGAACTCGTCGAGTTCGCCGAGCTTCTGGCCCTTGGAAGTTTTGTTGAGGTCCACTTTGAACGAGCGCTTCCACCCGTAGAGCGAACTCAGATAAGTGCCGTTGCCTTTGAAGCGGACCGCGACGTTGGTGAAGGAGGCGCCGCCGAATTCAAAACTGGCCTGGCTCCAATCGAAATCGAATCCCAGCACTCCCGCGAGGCCACTGCGTTGTGCCTCGG
>DATHKK010000783.1:0-4147 GCA_035489355.1 Candidatus Limnocylindria bacterium | reverse complement strand
GACGACCCGGCGCGGTTTGTGAACGGCGACAGCTTCATCGAGTTGACCCAAATCGCTTTGCAGGTGGCGGTGAAGAACGTGGATCAACTCGTCGATCTGCAGAGCGTCACGCCGCGCACCAACGTGCTCGCGCAAGCGCTTCAGCAAATGACGACGAGCATTGTCGAACAAGGAGACCCGCGAAAACTCATCAGCCGTGATGTGTTTGTCGAGATGGCGCGGCGCGTCCTGCCGCTTGTGTCCGCGCACATCGATGCGCTCGCCGGCAAGCCGTTGGCGGAAACGGTGCGGACCGCGATGGAACTGGCTTCCGGCAAAATGAAAACGCGAATCAACGGCGCCAACCTGCCTGTGCTCGTGGAGCAATTGTTGCGTACCGTGCTGGCCGAGGAATTGACACTGACAGAAACCACGGCGGTGGAAATGGCGGCCCGGACAATTCTCAAAGCCGCCTGATCGAGAAAGGAAATGGTATGCGCTCACTTCGTCTGATTGGAAAATGGGTTCTATTGGCGGTCGTGGTCTTCGCTCTCGCGGGCTGCCGAACGCTGCAATATCGCGAAATCCAACGGGACTTTCGGGCCTCGGTCCAGGCCGACAACACGGGCGATCCATTCGGCAGCGGGTATGAGGAAATTCTCACGGACCTCGCTCCCGAATACATCGATCATCTCGATCCGCGATTGCGTCCGAACGCGTGGATGTTGCGCGCTGTTTCGGCGTGGCGCTCCGGCAATTTTTCGAATGCCACGGAGAGCGCGGCCCAAGGACTGGCGGTGGGCGCCGCACTCGAAGGCGTCATACCGTTCGCTGGTTCACGCGACGAGATCCTGTTGCAGATGATTCCCGCGTTGGTTGTGGACTCTGATCAAACTCGGCGGCTTGCGGGCACCAACGCGCTGCTGACGGAAGCGAACTATAAGCCGGTGGAGCGCGCTTACCGGAATACGCTGGCGCAGATGGATGACGCGGCCCTTCGGTTTAACGCGAACACGCCGGAGGATGTTCACGCCTACTATTATTACCAACGCTGGCGGTTGCTCCAGCATTGGACCGCGGCGATCAATCGAATGACTGACGGTGACGCCATTCTAGGCGCGTTGGGGCGGGCGAAAACGACGCTGGGAAAATCCATGGAGGACGCGATGAAAGAGGCGCGCGACAAAATTCCGACTGGTCAGCCGTTGCGGGCATTGATTCGCGCACAAGGCGGGCAGTGAGAAGCCGGGCCTGAATCGGGCTGCCGAAACTCTGCACAAATGGATCAGCGCGTTGCGGCTTGGCGGAAAGGAGTTCGAGTCACGAAGAGCAGGCGCAGCTTTTCACATTCCGCCGCGGCTTCGGTTTCTCCAGCAATTGTGGCCAGCGTGCGGGCTTGCGTCGCCAAGTCCACTGCTTGCTGAAAATTCCGCATCTCCGCCTGGGCCGCCGCGAGGGTGGCGACAAAAGTCGGACTCTTCCATCCTGTGAGAGTGCAGGCCCGGAACGCCAACTCGACGGCTTCCGCGCCGTTGCGGAACTGCGCTTCGGGATGGGTCGCAAAGATCCAGGCGAGGTTGTTCAGCGCCGCGATATCGTTTGGCTTGCTGCGCAACGCTTCGTGGTAATGCGTGATGGCTTCCGCGGCGCGATCGTTCGCGGAGAGGAACACGGCCATCCGAATGCGAATGTCCGTCCGTTGCGGCGCCAGGCGCAGCAGTTCGGAACAATGCGCCAATGCGTTCGTCACGTCACCGCGTTCGGTGAGAAGGAACGCCAGCCTTTCGCGTCCCGTGGCCCATCTGGGCGCCAGGGCAACGCTGCGTTCCATCTGTGTGATCGCATCGTTCGTTCGACCTTGGCGTTCTAGAACTTGTCCCATTTCAAAATGGCTCAAGGCATTTTCACGGATGCGCAGTGCCGCCTGGAAGTGCGGCAGAGCATCGTCCAGTCGTCCGCTTTCTCGCAAGGCGACGCCAAGATCATGGTGCGCCATGAAGTTGTTCGTCGTCACCCGCAGCGTGTGTTGCCAAAGCGTAATGCTGTTTTTCCAGTGGCTCAGTTGATGAAGGGTGCCGCCCGCAGAAATTCCCACGACGATCCCGGCAACGATCAGTGCGAGTCGCTGGCGGGCGGGCGAGTGAGCCGTGAACTCGGCCACGGTCCAGACGATCATTACGAAGATTCCCGCGATGGGAATGTACGCGAAACGGTCGGCCATGGATTGAGCGCCAACTTGGACGATGCCGATGGCCGGAATCAACGTTCCCAGAAACCAAAACCATCCCGCGAGCAAGTAAGGTTGAAACTTCGCCCGCCGCAGAACCAGAGCGGTCACGGCGAGCAGAAGCATTCCGCTGAGCACGACTTCCCAGAAAGGCCATTGGCCGGGATGCGGATACAACACAGCGAGATCGTCCGGCCAAAGAATCTTTCCGAGGTAGCGCGCGTAGGAAACCACGGCGTTCTCGAGGCGCAGACGAAGGGGCAGGTGGCCGCTCGGGTCGAGCATGCCGAGGCCGCGATGCGCCAGGAGTGTTACGGCACAAGAGGCAATGGAGAGCAACAGCAGAGGAAGTTTTTCAAGGATGGCGTGGCGTAATGGGACGAGGGGGAAGTTCGTGGCGACACCGCTCCGTTGTTCATCCCCAGAGCTTGGAGCAAAGTAGGAAATGTGAATTCGGCGGAGCGGCCAGAAATCCAGGAGCAGCAGCAAGCACGGGAACGTCACCACGGCTGGCTTGGACATCAGCGCGGCGCAGAAGAGAAAAAATATCCACGCGTAGCGAGCGATCGTTGGTCGCGCTGCATAGCGCACGTAGGCGAGAAGACCCAGCAACATCAGGAAAGTGCTCAGGACATTTTTGCGCTCCGTCACCCAGGCGACGGTATCGACTTGTAAAGGATGGATGGCGAACAAGGCCGTGACTACGGCGCTGGGCCACACGGCGCCCGTCATTCGATAAAGAATCCAGAAGAGCAGAACCACGTTCAACGTGTGGAACAACAGATTGCCCAAGTGATGCCCCGCCGGGGTCAGCCCGAACAAATGGACATCGATCAGGTGCGAAATCCAGGTGAGCGGATGCCAATACGTTTTCTCGGCGTGCAGATTTTGGAACGCCCAAGCCACGCCGTGCGCGGTAAGGCCCTGCCGCACGACAGGATTGGCGGTGATGTAATCCGGGTCGTCGTAATTGACGAACTCATGATTTTTCACGGGCCAGTAAGTGGCCACCGTGAGGATGATCAACGCTAGGCACAGATACAGTTTGCGATCCATTCAGCAGTGTTTCGCAGAGTAGTGGGGCGACGGAGCGGGGGCGAAGAATTTTGTTTGTGCTGAGTGGTGACAGGTTTTGGCAACGTGCTGCCGGTTTGCAACCGACAGCATGTTGACGGAGCTCACCGTCCGGCCTCGGCGATCAAGGCCCAATCTGGCGCGCGCGGTAATAACGCAACTGAAAGTTCGTCGCGTTGGTGTCCGCGTAGCGAAAGATGCCGTTGGTGAATTCCATTGGACCGAGGTCGTGCCAGTTCGTGACGGTGGGCGAACTGAAAATCTCCGCGGCTTGCGCGATGTAGTTCGATCCTGACTCGCCCAACATGCAGAGTTTGAACGCGATGTTCGTTTCGAAGAACCCGCCGAGGTTGATCACGTGCAGCGGCATCGTGACGTAAGTGACGTTGGTGGTGATGGTCTTCACACCGCCGCGATCGTCCGTGGCGCGCGCACTGAAGGTTACCGGCCCCGGGAAATCATAGAGCACGCGCACCTGGCCTGAACTAGCCGGGAACGAAGCGATCACGTTCGTGCCGAAGAGCAGGTCGAGGTTCGTGACCGCGCCGTCGAGGTCCGTGGCGCTGGCGTTCAGGAAGAAGGGAACGCAGACGAGTTGCGTCGCGGGCGCGGAGATGACGACGTTGGGCAGCGCGTTGGAGGCGCGGAGCACGAGGGCGTCCGGGAAGTATTGGATGTCGAAGTCGTAATTCGGCGTGAGGATTTGATCGAACTGCCCCGAGCGCGCCGTCCACGTCATCGCGGTGAAACTGTTGCCGATGATGGGGAAGAAGCCGTTGGTGAACGTCACGTTCAATGTGCCGGCCAGAGACGCGGTGCTGCCTACGTTGACGCGGTCGTACTGGCCAACGGAGTTGCCGCCGATCT
>DATHKK010000782.1:0-3469 GCA_035489355.1 Candidatus Limnocylindria bacterium | reverse complement strand
GGGAAAGTCCACGGCGTTGACGCGGCGCGTTTTCAAAGCGAAAAACTCCGCGCGCAGGTTGTTCTCCACGCGGGTGCCCGCGATGTCATGTGACACGTCGAGGCGCAACACGTGAACGTCTTCGTTGATGCTCTTGCGCGTTGGATAAATATGCCGCGTCACGTCATCGCCGGTCGCGCCCTGCGTCACGGGGCCCCACTGCTCGGTGGCTTCCGTGCCGTTGCGAAACTGATACTCGTAGCCGACCACCGCTTGCGGCCAGTCGGGATGAGTGAGTCCAAACTCCACAAACGCTTTGCCGCGATCGAGATACAGGTCGCGGTGCAGACTGAAAATGCTCGGCGTGGCCGTGGCGAAACCGCTGGCACGGAACGGATAGTAGGGCCCGTGGTCGTCATAGTATTTCCGAAATTGATCGAACCCGCCGCGTGCGAACCCGACCTCCTGTTTGCGAACGTCGAGTGTGACTTTGTAGTCGTCGGTCATGGCGTGGCCTTCGACCGAGACCGACACGCCATTCGTTAATTTCTGCGCGACGCGGAAATCGGCCAAACCCTCGGAGAGTCCACGCCGCACCCATTGATGCTCTTGAAACTTCTGCGCGTTGCCGCTGACCGTCACGTAGCGCACGGCGGGCGTGAAGGAAAACTGCGGCGCGTATTGCGCACGCGTATCGTTTGTCTCCCAGGCTACGCCCTGATCGATCCACGCACGGAGCAATGCGATCTGCGTCGGAGTCAGCGGATCGCCTTTGCCGCTCGGCGGCATTTCCATGTCCGGCACAAGTCCGGCGACGGAGTGAATGAGCAGACTCTTCGCGCTTTCACCAGGAACTATGTCGATGCCATTGTCGCCGCCCTTCAATGCCGCTTCCCGCGTCGTCAGGCTGAATCGGCCTTTGGGTTTTTCGACGCCATGACAGCGAAGGCAGGACAGTTCCAGGATCGGTTTGATGTCGCCGGTGAAATCGATTTGGCGAGCCACGGGTGGTGGCAATTTTGAAATGTCCGGCTCTGCGGCGAAAAGCAAACCATGAAGACACCAAGACACCAAGAGGACAACACAAAATCTTGGTGTCTTGGTGTCTTGGTGGTTCATCTCAGTAGCGCAAATGGGGATCCACGTTCGAGCCATGCACCGCGGTGTGGCAGCCCGCAGTCCAGCACGTCCCGCGACTAATGAAACTGGTATGCCGCACGTCGCCGATGAAAATTTCCCGGTTCGCGATGCCGCGCGAGGTCTGCGCATGACAGCGCAGGCAGAGATTCGCGTCCGCCTGCACGAGCATCTTCTGATTGATGGAGCCATGCGGCGCGTGACAGGTCGTGCAGCCTTCGCGCAACGCTTCGTGCTCGTACACCGTGCGCTTGCTTTGCTCACGATGACACGTGGCGCACTGCTCGTTCAGCCGCGCCATCGCCAATCCGCCCGCGGGCTTCATCATGTCAGAGCCGTGCGGGTCGTGGCACTGGACGCAATTCATCTTCCCTTCACGTACGGGATGGTGCTGCGGCAGGTTAAACTCGGCGTGAACATTCAGGTGGCACGCAAAGCACGACTGCGGATCCTTGCCCGGATTGATGATGAACTTCCCGCGCCCGCCGCCGATTACGACGTGTTTGCTTCCAGGCCCATGGCACGATTCACAACCAGAACCGCCCAGCATCTGCGCGCTTTCAACATGAAGCCGCGCGTGCGGACTGGCGGCAAAGATGCGCGTGTAATTCGCGTGGCAATCCACACAGCCCGCATTGCCGACGAATGTCGCGCCGGGAATTTCGGGCGGCGGCGCAAGTTCGCGCTCCACGGTCGAACAGGAAATTAAAAGGAAGGAAGCGCCCGCGGCCCATGCGCCGAGGAGGAACCACGCAACGCGAAGCCTGTTGCGCACGAAGGATCGCAGCCAGGCGACTTTCCCCACCCTCAACACCGCGCCGTTCTATCTGAACGTTTCTCCGCGCGCAAATACGGGTTTGCCCGCTCGCTCGGGAAATCCGTTGACCCTGGCGGCAGCGGCAAATTCTCATGGCGCCATGAAGCCGTTCATTTCTCTCGGATGCGCGCTGTGGTTGTGCGGCCACCCGGCGCTCGCGGACACCGAGACCTTCATCCCCGTAGCGGACACAACCATTTCTGGAAACAACGGCGCCATGGCGTCTGGTGTAACTCCTCACATGATCGTCGGCCATCTCGATCCAGATCACGCCAACACCACCGCGCGCGGCTTGCTGCGGTTCGACCTCAGCAGCTTGCCGAGCGGCATTGTGATCACGTCCGTGACCTTGAAGGTTTCGGTAACAGCCAGCGCGAGCGCAGGAACGGACACGCACTCGCTGCACGCCTTGAACACCGGTTGGGCGGAGACGTCAGCCACGTGGATCGATTCGGGGGGGGCACCCTGGGAAGAGCAAGGCGGCGATTTCGTGGGCGCACCCGACGCGTCGGTCGGCATCGCCGGTGTGGGGGCGTACACCTTTGCTTCCACTGCGAGTTTGATTGCAACGGTGCAGACGTGGGCGACCAACGCCACCGCGAATCATGGTTGGATCCTGCGCAGTGAAACCGAATCCACCGGTCGCAGCGGCAGGAGACTAAACACGCGGGAGGCGCCATTAGATCAACCGACGCTCACAGTCGGCTACACCATTCCTCCGCCTCCACTGCCCGCGGCCACGCTGACTCAACCGCGCGTGGCGGATAATAAATTCAGCTTCGGCTTCGTCACGACCAATGGAGTTTCGTACCTCGTTCAGTACAAAGAATCACTGACCACGGGAGGCTGGATCGATCTGACGAATTTCCACGGTGCGGTTGGAGGCACGAACCTCATCGAAGACTCACTGAGTCCGACGCAGCGGTATTATCGCGTGGTGTCGCCATGACGCGAATGCGCGTCAAGTTTACTTCGCCATCACGACTTCCGGCTGCCGGTTCGCCACGTTCTTCTGTTCGAACTCTTTGCACCAGCCTTTGATCTCGGTGTCGTTGAAGATTTTTCCGATGACGCGGCGCAAGAGGCCCTTGAGGCTGGCGTTGTCGAGATCGCGGAGGGAACGAATGCCTTCTTCCTTGTACGTCTCCAGCAAAGTGCGGGCGCGCTCGTCGGCTTTCAGTTCCGTGTAGAGCGCCTCGATTTGTTCGAGCGAAACACCCGCGGGCAACTGACGCCGCCACACCGACGCAAGCTGTTCCTTCTGCGCGTCCTTCGCCTTCTCATGGGCCACCGCGAGTAAGAGGCTCGGACGCATTCCCGCCAGATCGTTGGTTTCGCCGCTCGCGCCCAGGTCGCTCAGGTCGTCGCGAATCTGGTAGGCGATGCCGAGCGCTTCGCTGTAACTCTTGAGCACGTCGGAGACTTCTTCGTGCAAATCCGTGCCGGCGTAAATGGCGCCCAACTGCAACGCCACTTCGAAGGCCGGCGCCGTTTTCTTGCGGAAGATATCGAGCACTTGCAGCGAGGTGAGCGGCT
>DATHKK010000781.1:0-3029 GCA_035489355.1 Candidatus Limnocylindria bacterium | reverse complement strand
CATAGGGCTGCGTTTCCTCAAAGCTCGCGAGCACCGGATGCAGTTGGTACGCCGCATCACGCATCGCACTGAGATCGTAAAGGCGCGTGCCTTGAAGTTGCTTCTAGAGTTCGGCGAGAAATTTCTGCGCGCGCTCTTTGTCCACGCCGAGGGCCTCGAGCGCGGAGTCGTCGAGGTTCTCATTGAGCCATTCATTGGCCTGCTGGAGAAGTTCCGCGGGCGCCAACTCCTCTTGCGCCTCCACCTTCGAAGCGAGCGCGAGACACAGGATGGCCAGCCCAATTGTTTTCATGATTCGCATTGCGGATGCGCAGTCCGCAATAAGCCGTCAAGCCTCGCCGCGCGCGAGCAGAATTTGTGATCGAGATTTCCGACTTGGCGTCGGCGCGCGCGGAGCGGCACGCCCTACTATCCACGTCTAACGCGTCCCCCCGCTCTCACGAATCACTTGACTCGAATGTTCATTCTGATCGAACACAGTGCGCGCCAAACCTCGGGGCCGTGCGATGGCCCGGGAACTGGTGAAGCCCAACACATGATTTCACAATCTAAGACGGCCGGTCACACGCTCGATGCGCGGCAGGCCGCGGACAAAATAACGGCGACGCAGCGCGAGCAGCGCAACGGCCATCGCGGCCTCGTCATCTGGCTTACTGGATTGAGCGGCGCAGGCAAGACCACCATTGCCACCGAACTCGAGCGCCAGCTTTTCAACGAGGGCAAACACACTTATCTCCTCGACGGCGACATCGTGCGCCACGGCCTGTGCAGCGATCTGGATTTCTCCGCGGCGGCTCGACGGGAAAATATTCGGCGCGCCGGCCAGGTCGCCGCCCTGTTCGCCGATGCGGGTGTGATCGTGATCGCCGCTTTCATCTCACCCTCGCGCGCGGATCGCGAAGGCGTGCGGCACATGCTGTCTCCGGGACGTTTCATCGAAGTCTTCGTCAATGCTCCGCTCGAGATTTGCGAGCAACGCGATGTGAAGGGCCTTTACGCCAAAGCGCGCGCCAACCAAATCAAGGAATTCACCGGCGTGTCCGCGCCCTACGAAGCGCCGCAGAATCCAGAGATTGAACTGCACACCGACCTGACGACTCCGCAGGAAGCGGTGGCGCATATTGTTGACTACCTACACCGGGCGAATGATCGGGGCTGAGAGAATATTTACGGCGCGCGCAACCATTTGCGGCGCAACTGCTCGATCTCGACCGCACTGAAGAAATGGCGCGTGTAACGGTGGTCGAGCATTTCGTCCACGTAACTTTTCGGCAATGGAACGGCGCCCAAAAACTCCTTGTAGAGGGCGGAGTAACCTTTCGTTTCACCGATGTTTTTTTGGACGAGCGAAATTTCGGGCTGTCCGATCAGCTCCGCGAGTTGCCGCGCCTTGACCGTGTCGCTCACATCCACCCGCAAAATCAAAACGTCATAGGGGGCATGAACCAGACGCTGAAAGCCGGCGGCGGGATCGAAGGGATGTTCGTAAACTTCGAGGCCGAGCACCGGTTTGAATTCATCGTCGAACCAGCGCAGCGTGCGCTGATGGTCGAACTTCTCGAAGAAGCCGGCGATCAGTTGCGGCATCGTGAGGCGCTGGTGCGCTTGCGGCAGTCCCCACAGTTGATCGAGGTTTTGAAAATAGGCGGAGATGTTCCGGCCAATGGGTTCGCGCACCAGCGTGACGACCTTCGTCGGGATTCCAGATTGAATCAGGTGCTCGAAGACCAGCCAGCTTTCCAGAAGGCGGCGGTCCATCTGGGCGGGGCGCTTCTGGCCATGGTGGTTCAGCACGTGCGCGCGGAACACTTCGATGGACGGAATTCCCTGGAGAGTGGCTTCGAGCGTGGACGAGGCGACTTTGCCCATTTGATAAACAACGACCGGCGTTTTTTTTCCCGCGAGAACACGGGAGATCTGCCTGTGAAGACGCGAGCGCCTGCTGAGATCACGGATGGCATGTAGAATCATGGCTGTCGAAAACGGCGCGGAAATTTGTCAACGCGGGAAGCGGAAAGCAACGGCATCTTTCTCCCACGCTCTGGCCAGCGGGCGAAATCTCCTTGATGTGAATTATGCCTTTCCAGAAACTCGCGCCGTGGGAGGGATCCGCTGCGTCCAAAACCCTTCACTCTATGGCAGCCCGAAAGAAACCGTTCCGAAAACTGCGCCAGCGAATCCGCCAGCTCAAGAGCTTCGCGGCGCGCTTTCCGTATCGTCCGGACGATGTCGTCATCGTTTCCTACCCGAAATCCGGCAGCACCTGGCTTCGATTTATTCTCGCTTCCCTGGTGGGCGAATCAGCGGCGGCGGACGCGGGGGGCGAAGTGGATTTTGCCAGGATGCACGTGCTCGTGCCGGAGATCGCACGCACGGCGGTGGAAGCCGGCATCGATTTTGATACACTGCCCGCGCCGCGCCTGATGCGCACCCACAGCGCGTATGCGCCGGCCGCGTCCAACGTCGTCTATCTCTTGCGCGATGGGCGGGACGTTTTGATTTCCTACTATCATCACTTCCGAAAATTCGACGGCTTCGAAGGCGGCTTCTCCGACTTTCTGCGCTCGGACAAACGGCGGACCGAATGGGCGGATCACGTGCAGGGATGGATTTTCGACAATCCCCTGGCCAAACCGTTTTGCCTCATTCGCTACGAAGACATGCTGCGCGATCCATTCGCCGAAGTGAAAAAGATCGCCCAGTTCAGCGGCCTGAAAAACAGCGACGAGCACATCCGCCGCGCCACCGAACAGGCCAGCTTCGAGAACATGCGCCGCGTCGAAGAAGTGAAGGGGATGCCGTATTACAAACCGAAAAACACCGAGATGCGCTTCATCCGTCAGGGAAAGAGCGGCGGTTGGAAAGATGTTTTCACCGAAGAGGACAAGGCTTTTTTCAAACAGCATTTCGGCGCGGCGTTGATCAAGTGCGGCTACGAGTCGTCTCACCTCTGGTGACTCCGCATGTAGCGCAGACTTGCAGGGCGATACGGCAGATTGAAAATCTGCGTCACGCCCGGCGGCTTCAAT
>DATHKK010000780.1:0-3560 GCA_035489355.1 Candidatus Limnocylindria bacterium | reverse complement strand
GACATTGGAAAATCGCCGAGTGTTCGCTGTCCACTGCGAGTACTTTCACGCCGTGCTTTCGGGCCTCGCTCATCACGATCTCGCCGGCCATCACGAGGATTTCCTTCGAAGCGACCGCGATGTCCTTGCCCGAACGAATCGCAGCGAGCGCCGGTTGAAGTCCCGCCGTGCCGACGATGGCAATGAGGACGATGTCCGCTTCGGGCAACGTCGCGAGTTTCAGCAGACCGTCGCTGCCGCAGTGAACGGGCGTGGAGCCGATCGCACTTTGGAGTTGCGCCGCCTTTTTGGGATCTGAGATCGAAACCACATGGGGCCGGTGCTCGCGAACCTGTTGGAGCAACAGATCCACATTATTGCCCGCCGCCAGACCGATAAGCCGAAAACGTTCCGGCAAATCTTCGATCACTTTGACCGTGCTCGTGCCGATCGAGCCCGTCGAACCGAGAAGGACAACGTTCTTCATCAATGCGTGAGAATGTGCCGCAGGTACAAATACATGAGCGGCGCATTGAACAGCAGACTGTCCATCAAGTCCAGAATTCCGCCGATGCCGGGGAACCAGCGCCCGGAATCCTTCACGCCGGCTTCGCGTTTGAAGATGGATTCAATCAGGTCGCCTACCACGGCCGCTGTGCTGAGCAAAACGCCCAGGACGATCGCGTGCATCCAGTTCATCCCATACAGCTTGTGCCCCGCGAAGTGGGCGAAGGCGAGGCTCACCAAAGTGGAAACGACGATGGCGCCGCCAAAGCCTTCCCACGTTTTGCCGGGGCTGATGCGCGGTATCATTTTGTGTTTGCCGATGAGCGAGCCGGTGACATACGCGCCGAGGTCGCTGAACTTGGTCACGAGAATAAAGTAGAGCACGTAGAAGTTCCCATCGACGTCGATGCTCCGGCCGCCCGCCTCCAGGATGTTGGGAAAGAAATGCAACTTCTGGATGAAGTTCAGCAGCCACGGGACGTACATCAGTCCGAACAAAGTTGTGGACATGCGCAGCAGGCCGGAGCCGCCGCGCTTGGAGAGAAATTGCCGAAGACAGATGCCGAGCACGAAGAGGATCAAGATGCCTGTCTCGAAATCATTGGCTTTGGCGGGCGAGACGTTGGCGTGCATGCCGCCTTGCACGTAAAGAAATGTGCTCGTCATCAAGACGAGTCCGCCCACGAGGCCCCATTTGCGGAAGCAATCCAGGCCAGCCTTCTGCACCAGTTCATAGAATTCCTCCAACCCGAGCGCGGCGATGGCGAGCATCACCAGCAGGAAGAGAATGTCAGCGAACAAGCTGTTGCCCGCGAAGAGCGCCAGCAGCACGAACGACCAGAGCGCGACGGAACTGCCGAGGCGGCGGAAGAAGATTTTCGTCTTGCTCGGTGGTGTGACGAGCGGCGCGCCAGGCGCAGGCGTTGCCGGAGTTGGATCGACCATGCGCAAAAAGACTGGCTCAAGTGCGCGCGCTTTGACAACGGGCAACTGCGGAAAAACTAGAAACTCGAAACCCGCCAGGTTCGTGTGCGTTCTGTCTTCGCTTGGTCCGGCGCTTCGCTCACTCCCGGCTCGCGCTCGGCTGCTCGTTCACGCGCAGCCAGAAGGAATCGAGCGTCTTGAGCATCTCGACCAACGAATCGAAATTCACCGGCTTCACCAGGTAAGCATTCACGCCCAAATCGTAGGCGCGGTTGATGTCGATCGGCTGCTTGGAGGACGTGAGCATGACGATGGGAATCCGTTTCAGTCCGGGCTGCGTGCGCACCCATTCGAGCACCTCGATGCCAGACTTGCGCGGCAATTTCAAATCCAGCAACACCAGCGACGGCAGAGGAAATTGTTCACGAGATGAAAACGAGTTGGTGCCGCTCAAGTAATGCACCGCTTGCTCGCCATCGTTCACCACCTGGAGTTGCGCGGGAATCTCCGCTTTACGGAAAGCGCGGGCGATCAAGAGAACGTCGTTGGGATCGTCTTCGACGTGAAGGACCGTGGGTGCGTTAACAGCCATAATTTACGCCGCTGGCAGCTCAATCCAGAAGCGGCTCCCGCGTTCCGGCTCGGATTCGACGCCGGCGTGTCCGCCCATGCGCTCGGCGCCTTTGCGCACGAGCGCCAGACCGATGCCGGTGCCGGGATACGCCTGCGTCGAGTGCAGCCGCTCGAACAACCCGAAGATGCGATCGCAATGTTCCTGCGCGATGCCGATGCCGTTGTCCTCTACCCAGATGCGCACGGCGCGCTGGCACGGTTCGGTCCGAATGCTGACCGCCGGCGTCCGTTCGGGATGGCTGAACTTCAGGGCATTGCCGACCAGGTTGGCGAGAATCTGCCGGACAGTGCTCGGATGCGCCAGCACACGGGTCAACGTCAGATCGAGTTTCACTTCCGCGCGCTTGTCCTGAATGTCGCTATCGAGCTGGACGAGCAACTCCGTCATTTCGCGCTGCAAATCCACGGGCACGCGCTCCAACTCAGCGCGACTGAGCCGGCTGTAATCGAGCAAATCATTCAACAGCGCATCCATGTACTTCGCCGAGTTCACGATGCGTCGAGCGTATTCTTTTCCCGAGTCGTCGAGCCGGTCGAATTGTTCTTCCAGCAAGGCGTCGGCAAAACCCTGCATGGAACGCAGCGGCGCGCGCAGATCGTGCGAGATGGAATAACTGAACGCCTCCAGTTCGCTGTTGATGTCGGTCAGTTCCTGCACGCGCTGTTTCAACTGTGCATTCAGCGACTCGATCTTCTGCTCGTTGGTTTTGCGCTGCGTGATGTCGCGCGCGAAAATGTAAATCAATCGTTCCGCGGGAAACGGCGCGGCCGTCCAGCCCAGCCAGCGAAAGGAACCATCCTTGCAGCGATAGCGTCCCTCGAAATAGGTCGCGCTGTTTCCCTCACGCAGACGATTCATCTGATCGATCATCGCCGGACGATCTTCGGCGTGAACGAAATCCGGTCCCGGCCGCGATTTGAATTCATCCTCCGGAAAGCCCAGCGTCTTTTCCCACGTCGGATTCAACTGCAGCATGTAGCCGTCGAAATCCGCGATGGCGAGCATGTCGAGCGACAGGTTAAAAAAACGATTGCGCTTCGTCTCCGCTTCCAGCTTATCGACCGCGTCCGTGAGCTGGCGCTTGAGCGCTGCTTCTTCCAATTGTCGCAAACGCTCGCCCTGCCGCTTGATCTGTTCGGTGCGCTTGTAGAGTTCGACGAACACCGACACTTTGCTGCGCAGCACCTGCGGAACGATCGGAGTGAGAATGTAATCCACGGCGCCAAGCTGATACCCGCGCGCGATGTGGTTCTCCGACTGGTTCATCGACGTGACGAAAATGATCGGCGTATGCTCCGTGGCCGGTCGCGTGCGGATGAGCTGCGCCGTCTCGAAGCCGTCCATCCCCGGCATGGAGACATCGAGCAAAATGACGGCGAACTCCTTCTGCAACAAATGGCGCAGCGCTTCCTTGCCCGACTTTGCCACGATGACGTTTTGATCCAAATCATCGAGGACGGCTTGCAGCGCCATCAATTTGTCCGCGCGATCGTCCACCAGCAGAATATTGGTTTTG
>DATHKK010000779.1:0-5343 GCA_035489355.1 Candidatus Limnocylindria bacterium | reverse complement strand
CAAGGCCAGCAATCTGTGGAACCGGATTCCAACGAGCTTGCCTTAAATCCACAAGCTATGAAAACGGTGCGGGCGGGTTTGGAGAATCTCACGGAGGCAAAACAACTGTGATGGCATTTGGAACCAGCCCGGGGTTGGAATCCCTTTGAAACACGATTACTCCGCCAATGTGCGGCGGAGGCGGAGGTGCAAATTCCAACAACATTTCCGGATCGAATTTGGATCGCCGCAACCTCAAACGCCCTTCAATTGCACCTTGTTCGTTCAGCCTTCCAACAAAGCGGCCCATCTTGCCGAAGCGCACCGAGACGCGCTTTTTTTTGGCGTGGCCTTTGCCTTCCGCAGAATGGCCCACGTAAAAGCCCGTTACCGGATCGGTCGTGGTCCAAATCAACCGGCCGGTCAGCCGGCCTTTGTTGCCCGCGCGCACGATGACGGTGGCTAGTTCGCGGGAACCGGCATTCTCAACATCTCCCGCGTAGGCGCCCTCGGTGTTCAGTTGCGCCAACGCCGAGGCAATAGAAACGACGCAAAGCAGCAAACAAATCAGGCCGACTTTCACGCTGGCAGAATGCTCGTTGCTGAAGTGAGGTGTCAATGCGGTGTTTTGCGAAACGGCTTCGGGTTTTTGTCAGAAAAAACGTGAGAAGGAGAAGAGCGAAAGCCGTTGCTATTTCTCGGGCTGATAATTCTGGATGAAACGTGTGATGGCCGCGAAGTCGTCCCACCGGGCCGTGACTTCAACCACGGGAGGCATGCCTTCTCCGGTTTTCAAAGTTCGTTCCACGCCCGGCCAAAGGGCGTGGAAGCGGAAAAAGAAATCGCGGGACCAATTTCGAGCAGTGAGCTTCTGCTTCATCTCGATGATCTGTGTCTCCAGAAAACCCACGGCGAGCAACGCCTGCCTTCGTTCGCGCCATACTCGCACCGCGGGATGATCGGGCGGCATCTCGGCCGCAATGACGAAAGCGTTGGTCATCTCGCGATACTGGGCTTCGAGCGCAGCCGCTTCGGCGAACTTCGGTTCGGCGCGCGAATCAATCCAACGGGCGAGTCGAGGAAGAAAGAGGATTTGCGAAACCACCAATAGGGCTGCAACCATCAACCACACTGGTTTGGATTTCGCGCTCATCCGAATGAAGCGTCATTCCTTGCCCCAGCGCCAGCGGGGCTTCTCTCCTTTGAGCCAGCAAACGATAATGAGGATTGTTGAAAGGAACACCGTGTAAGCCACAAAAAACAGGGCGCTGCGCAACGCCAAAGGAATTCCCGCCTGCAACAGGAGAAACCACGCGGCCAGCACCAGCCAGCCTTGCCAGCAATGGGGCGGCCCCCAGCCCCGGCCATACTTCTTGGCGGGGAACCAGATTTTCTTTTCGCTCATGGCTTCGGCGGATTGGCCTTATCAACTTTATTCGTCTGCTGCGCTTCGATCTTTTTCTTCAGGTCCTTGGCTTTGCCTTTCACTTGTTCCGCTTGGGCGAAGACCAGCGTGGCCGACGCGGCGAACAATACGGTGAGGACGGAAAGGAGAATCGGTTTCATGCCCACAATCTCACACTGGATGTTGGAACTTGTCGAGCCGAGTTGAGCAGCGTGACAAATGAAGTAGTCCTTGAACAAATGCGGCAATTTGCCGACACACCTTACATGACTATCTTCCGCACCGGGTCGCTCGCGTTCGGATTCATCGCCCTCGCTCTCGACTCGCTCCCGCTTCTCGCTGCCGGGATCGCCGCGCCGGATTACGAACAGCCAAAGCTGCTCACGGGAACGATTTACGAGACGATTTCCGGCACGAACAAGGTGCTCTATACGTTCAAGCGCTCGGCAACGCGGTCGAACTCCACGGTTTACGTGTTGCGCGACTTCTTTAATCCCGACGGTTCCATCGCTGCGCGCGAAGAAGCGGTGTTCGAGCGCGGTCAACTCGTTTCCTTCCAACTGGACGAACGGCAAACGGGAGAACGCGGCTCAGCCAGGGTCGCCGCCGATCCAAAGAGTTCAGCCAAACAGAGGCTTTCGTTCGATTGGATGGCGAACGATGGGAAAAAGAAAACCGATCACGAAACGCTCCAACAGAACACGCTCGTCGGCGACATGATTCCTTACTTCATCGCCTCGCACTGGAACGAGTTGGCGCGCGGCGCTGAAGTGAACTTTCGGTTCGTTGCGCAGTCACGGCTGGAGACGGTGGGCTTCAAGCTCGTCAAGGAATCGGAACTCGTGTGGCGCGGCCAGCCGGCGGTGCGGCTGCGGATGGAAGCGTCGAACCTGATCATCGCTCAACTCGTCGATCCTCTCTTCTTCATCGTGGAAAAGAACGGCGAACATCGCGTGCTCGAATACATCGGACGCACGACGCCGAAAATGCGCGACGGCAACAAGTGGAAGGACCTCGACGCGCGGACGATCTACGATTGGTAACGCGCTGCTGGCAATTGCCGACATGATGACGGCGGCACGCTCAGTCCGGATAACCGCTCGGAAACTTCACATGCCATCGCCAAGCCGAGGCGATGATGTCTTCCAGTTTCGCCAGCTTTGGATTCCAGCCCAACTCGCGTCGCGCCTTGTCCGCCGCCGCGACGAGTTTCGGCGGGTCGCCCGGGCGGCGCGGTTTTTCGATCGCCGGAATTTTTTTGCCGCTCACCTTTTCGCACATCTCAATCACCTGGCGCACGGAATAGCCATCGCCATTGCCAAGGTTGTAGAAACCTTGTTTTCCGCCCGCGAGCGCGAGGATATGCGCCTGCGCCAGATCGACGATGTGGATGTAGTCGCGAATGCACGTGCCGTCCGGCGTCTCGTAATCGGTGCCGTAAATCTCGCAGTGCAGCGCCTGGCAGAGCGCGACCTTGAGGACGTTGGGAATCAGATGCGTCTCGATGCGATGGTGCTCGCCGAATTGTTCCGTGGCGCCCGCAGCATTGAAGTAACGCAGCGAGACAAACTCCAGTCCGTGAATCTGCTGATACCATTGGAGAATTTTCTCGAACATCAGTTTCGATTCGCCGTAGGGGTTGATGGGGCGTTGTGGCAAGTCTTCCGTCATCGGCACGCGATCGGGCGGGCCATAAGTGGCGCAGGTGGAACTGAAGACAAATTTCTTCACGCCGGCTTCGACCGTGGCATCCAGAAGCTTCACGCCATTGCCAACGTTGTTGCCAAAATACTTTCCCGGGTTGGTCATCGACTCGCCGACGAGCGCATTGGCGGCGAAGTGCATCACGGCATCGGCCCTGACATCACGGATGGCGTGAGTGATAGCTTCCTGCTGGCTAAGATCCCCCTGAACGTACCTCGCTCGTTTATCCACTGCGGATCGATGTCCCTCGGAAAGGTTATCGAAGACCGTGACCTGATGCCCCGCATTGATCAGTTCCTCCACACAAATCGAACCGATGTAACCCGCCCCTCCCGTAACAAATACATTCATCCCGCGCGAAATATGGGCGGAGAAATGGGTTGTGCAACTGTGAACCACATTCTTGCCGGGAAAGGACGCGCGAACAGTGGGGCGCTCGTGGGACTGTTCTCGCTTTCGACTTTGCGATGGATTAAGAGACGCCCCAGTGCATGAATGTTGAGCGTTTACAGTGGAGCGTTGAGCGGAAAGAAAGTTCCTGCTCTCAACCCTCAACCTTCAACTCTCAACCTGCTTTCGCCTGAATGCCGCTGCTCGAAATCAAAAACCTCCAGATCGAATTTGGCTCCGCGGAAAAGCCGCTGCGCGCGGTCGATGGCGTTTCACTCAACATCGATGCGGGTGAAACGCTCTGCCTCGTGGGAGAGAGCGGTTGCGGCAAGAGCGTCACGGCGCTATCCATTGCGCGGCTCGTGCCCACGCCGCCGGCTCGTTACGTCGGCGGAGAGATTCTGCTGAATGGTCGCGACGTGTTGCGGATGGACAAACATGAGTTGCGGAAAATTCGCGGCGGAGTGGTCAGTTATATTTTCCAGGAACCGAGTTCGTCGTTGAACCCGGTCTTCCGTGTCGGCAATCAAATCAAGGAATCGCTCAAGCTGCATCGTCCCGAGAAGGCCACGGACGCAGAGGTCGTTCGTCTGCTGAAACTCGTGGGCATCCCGGCCGCGGAGTCCCGGCGGAAGGATTATCCGCACCAACTTTCCGGCGGCATGCAGCAGCGGGTGATGATCGCGATGGCGCTTGCCTCCGAGCCGAAGCTCCTGATCGCCGATGAGCCGACGACGGCGCTCGACGTGACCATTCAGGCGCAAATTCTGGAGCTGCTGCTCGATCTGAAGCAGCGCTTCGGCATGGCCATGCTTCTCATCACGCACAATCTTGGGATCGTGAGCGACATCGCGGATTGTCTCGCCGTCATGTATGCCGGGCAGGTGGTGGAACTCGCGCCGGCCGCGGATTTGCTGCGCCGGCCGTTTCATCCCTACACGCGCGCGCTCATGGATTCCGTGCCCAAGCTCGGGAATGAAAAGCAGCGGCTGCGGGCGATTGGCGGCAACGTGCCGAACCTCGGCGCGTGGCCCAAGGGTTGCCGATTCTATCCGCGCTGCCCCAGTGCGTCGCGCCATCCCGAGTGCGCCGATGTCATGCCGGAGTTGAGGGAGATCGAGCCGCAACGCTGGGTGAGATGTTCCTATGCGGAGGAGATGCGATCGACTCTCGCTCCGTAGCGCGGCGGTGAAAGTGACGATTCAACGCGGCTGCCGCCAACGCAAACGAAACATGGGATCGGTCAACAAATAAATCTCGCCAGTTTCAGAAGTCCGGACTTGCGCATGGCCAAGGACGTTACCAAAAAGTGAGAAGCGCCCCGGCAAGCGGCGCATGAATTCTTTTCGCTGTTTCTTGGTCGGAGGCCCGCTATTCTCCGCGCCCGGCAGGGTCAAACCCACCCCGCCCCCAAACGATGGACAAGCTATTACTCATCTATGACGAAGCGGACGTGCAGTATTCGTTCCGGCGGATTTTTGATTCGCCGGAAGTGGAAATTGCCACCGCGTCGAGCGGCGAAGAAGGACTGAAGTTAATCCCCAAGTTCAAGCCTGACCTGGTGATGATGGACGTGCGCATGACCGGCCTGAGCGGTCTGGAAACATTGCGCCGGCTGCGGCAGGCCGATGCGAAGCTGCCCGTCATTATCATGACCGCCTACGGCACGACGCAGACCGCGATCGAGGCTATGAAACTCGGCGCTTACGATTACGTGTTGAAACCCTTCGACGTGCCGAAGCTCAAGTCGCTCGTCGCCAACGCGCTCGAAGCGGCGCGCGCGATGAAGAAAGTCGTGAGCTATCAGCCGCTACTCGAATCAGAGGATTACGACATCGGCATCGTGGGGCGGACCGAAGGGATGC
>DATHKK010000778.1:0-4690 GCA_035489355.1 Candidatus Limnocylindria bacterium | reverse complement strand
CGCCGGGAGCAAAGAGGGGTGGATATTCACGACGCGCTCGGCAAATGCACGCAAAAAATCTCCCTTGAGGATGCGCATGAATCCGGCGAGCACAATCACATCCACGCGCGCCTCCTGCAGCTTTTGGATGTAAGCGCGCTCTGCGTCTTCATCCAGTTTGGTGCGAAATTTTCCCGGTGCGACGTACTCCGCGCGCAGCCCGCGATCACGCGCGTGCTGGAGAATGCCCGCGCTCTCGACGTCGCTTAAAACCACGGCGACATCGGCGGGCACCTCGCCCCGCGTGATGGCATCGGCGATGGCGATAAAATTCGATCCTTTGCCGGAGCCGAGCACACCGAGACGAAATTTGTTCGAGCCAGTCACGCCGTTGTTAAATCCGAGCAGCACGCCCGCGGCAAGCTTTGTCGCGCGGGAAACAAGTTGCTGTTGAGCCTGTAAGCGGCAACGCGTTTAAGTGGCTTCTCACCGCCGCCGATAATGGCCCTATGCAACGCGTGGTCCTGGTGATCGATGACGACGAAAAATTGCGCGAATTCGTGACCGAGACGCTCCGCGCCGTCGGATTCAAAACGATTTCTGCGGAATCTTCCGAGCAGGGCCTGGCCCTCGCCGTCATGAATCCTCCCGACCTGATTTTGTGCGACGTGATCCTGCCGGACGCACTAGGCTTCGAAACCGCTAAGGCCCTGAACCAACATCCCGCCACCAGCGACATCCCGGTAGTGTTGATGACCGGCTATCCTTACATGCGAACCTTCGGGGCCGGTGCGCAGTGGCGTTTGCTTTCCAAACCGTTCTCGATGAACAGCATGGTACAAACAGTCGCCAGCGTGCTGCGAAAAGCCGTGGCGCAAAACGCGAAGAACTGATCCTCGAAGCTCAACGGAAGCAAACGAAGGGAACAAAGAGCGGCAAGCTCATTTTTTCACTTCGTTTTCTTCGTTCGCTTCTGTTCAAACAAATTGAACGCGGAAACCCGTTACACCTGCGCCGGCTTGCTCGCGGAAATCGCTTCCGACAACGTGCCGAGCGCATCACTCCGCGAAACGGCCCCGATCAATTTGTAATCCGTCAGCGTGCTCACCACGGGCACATTCCTCAGTTCGCTCGCCAGCAAAATGGGCAACACATCCGACAATCGCTGGTTCGGCGTGAGACACGCCGGCGGATCGCGCATCACGTCCGCTGCGATGACTGCCCCGAGAATCGAACTGGTGTTGAGAAAATTTTTCAAATCGTGCAGCGCCACGATGCCGGTCATCCTGCCTCGCTCGTCCACCACTGGCAAAAAATTGTTCGAGCTGGTCAGAAAGCGTTCGCTGATTTGTTGGAACGTCGCGGTTTCGAGCAGCGGTGTCACGGGAGGCTGCATGATGTCGCCAACAGTTTTCTCCGTGGCTGCGCCGAGCCGCACGCTTTCGCGCGTGAGTTCCAGGCCCTTGCGGCGCAGTGGTTCCGTGTAAACCGATTCGGGATGGAAGCTGCGCGAGACGAGCGTCGCCACGACGCACGCAAGCATGAGCGGCGGCATCAAGGAATAATTCAGCGACATCTCGAAGATCATGATCATGGCCAGCAAAGGCGAATGCGTGGTGGCCGCGAGCACGCCCCCCATGCCGACGAGCGCGAATGCTCCTTGCGGCAAATTGGCGCCCCAGCCGATCTGGTGCAGACAACCGGCGAAGAGGCTGCCGAGCGCTGCGCCTAAGAAGAGCGTCGGAGTAAACACGCCTCCGACGGTTCCCAGCGCCACGGTGAGGAGTGTGGCAATGAACTTTGCGATGAACAGTCCGAGCAAAAACTTCAGCCCGAATTCCTTGCTTAGAATTTCATTGGCGGCTTCGTGTCCGTTGCCGAGCACTTGTGGAAAAAGCAAAGCCATCGCGCCGACGCCCGCGCCCGCGACCATGATGCGGAGATAAAGCGGGACGGACAGGCTGCTCGTGAACTTATCGCTGAGGCGAAGCAGCTTCAGGAAGCTTGCGCCGCAAAACCCCGCGGCGATTCCGAGCGGCAGGAACCACGGCAGTTGCGACAAGCTCGTGAAGTCAAACTCGGGCACTTGAACCCACGCGTGCGGCGTCAATGGATTGCGCGCGATCACCGAGGCGACGACGGAGGAAAAAACCAACGGCGCAAAGAGGTTCATGGAAAAATTTCCCAGAATGATTTGCGCTGCGAACACCGCGCCGGCGACCGGAGCGTTCAATCCCGCCGCCAGCCCCGCCGCGGCCCCGCATGCGATGAGCAGGCGCAAACGATAGGGCGGCCATTTCGCCAGCAGACCCAGCCGCGACGACACGGCCGCGGTCACTTGCGTGATCAAACCTTCACGTCCAATCGAAGCGCCCGTGCTGATGCTGACGAGCGATGAGGCGGCATTGACCAACGCGGTTCGCAACGGCAGACGTCCATCTCCAGTGGCGATGACTTCCAGCAGATTGCTGAGGCCGGGATTGCCAATCAGGCGCAGCCCGAAATAAATGATCAGCCCAGCGATAAGTCCGCCCACGGTGGGAACAACGACCAACTTCCAGGCGGGAACAGTGCGGGCAATATCCAAAAATCCACCGGTTTGTCCGAAAGCGATCCATTTGATCGTCTGGCCGCACGCGTGATAGACAAGACTTGTGGCCCCACCAATGACGCCGACCGCTCCGGCGAGGATGAGGTGAAACGCATCTTCGTTGAGGCGGAGCTTGTCGCGCAGGAGCAGCGCGCCTTTCCAGTGCAGGCGAAAAAACGCGCGCAGCCATCGCTCGAAATCTCCCCACGCCTCACGCGCCCTTTGCACGAGAGAAGTTTACCCGTGAGCGGACGCATTGCGAGCAAGGGTGCATGTCATTAAAATGGAGTTGAGCGTCCGGCCCGCATTTGCATTGGCGCTTTTTCGGGACTGGGCAATCTTTCCGCGTGCGTTTTCTTGTTGCACTGAGTGCCATTTTATTTTTTGCCGCGCCATCGTTTGCGCGGCTTGGTGTCGTGCGCACGATTAACGGTCAAACTTTCGAAGGCCACATTCGTTTCACGCCCGAACGAGTGATCATCGTCAACGCGGCGCGCGGGTCCGTTTCCGGCGTTCAGCTCACGAATATCGCGCGCATTTCTTTTCCGACGAATTCACTGGCCGGCGCGCTGGATGATTTTGGCGATGAATCACTGCCGGAGCCGTGGCGCGAAGCTGATATTGGAGCAATGCTCATTCCGGGCAGCACGCGGCACGAGGGCGGAATTTTCAGCGTGCGCAGTTCCGGGGTAAACATCGACGGGGAAGCGGATTCGTTTCACTACGTGTTCAAGCCGGTGCGCGGCGACAGCGAGATCGTGGCCGAAGTCGTGAGCATTCAATACACGCACTTCAACGCGAAGGCCGGCTTGATGATGCGTGAGACGCTCAATGAGTATTCGCCGAACGTTATGATCGCGCTTACCGCCCAGCGCGGCGCGGCGTTGCAAATCCGTTCCGGCGAACGCGCCCGGACCGAGGCGGCATCATTGCGCGGAGTCTTCGCCCCGCATTGGTTGAAGTTGCGCCGCCGCGGCAATGAGTTCTCCGCCTTCACTTCGCTCAATGGCCGCATCTGGTCTCTGCTCGACAAAGTTTCCGTCTCGATGAGTGAAACATTTTATGTGGGCCTGGCCGTGGCGAGCGCGCGCGATGCAGTTTTGAATTGGACGACCTTTGCCAAAGTTCGCGAAGCGCCCAAGCTCGTGAACGAAAATTTCACGCCCGAGGTGGAACTGGTGAGCGGTTCCGTGGTGACGGGCCGGCCCGATCGAGCAAACGAAAATGAAGTCCTGTTCAGCGGCTTGCCCAAAGCCTTTCGCGTCCCCACGGAGCGCGTGGCGCGCATCACGTACCAACCGTTGAGTGGCGCGATGGCCTGGAAAACGCGCGTGAGCCGTTCGGGCGCCTGGGTGAGCAGCGGCGATTTTTTTGACGGCGACTTCAAGAGCATCGAAGGCCGCAAGCTGACCATCAGCTCGGTGCTTTATGGACTGCGCACCTTCGACATCGACGACGAGGTGCTCGCTGTGGTGCTTCAACCCCGCAAAGCGCGCCACGCCGTGTTCGAACTGGAAACTCCCGATGGTGCAACGCTGTACCTTTCCGACCTCGCGCTCGGGGACGGCGAATTGCGCGTGCAGGAATCCGCGATGGGAGAAGTGCGCGTGCCTGCCTTCGAAATCCTGGAACTCCGCCGCCGCTGAGAATGGCGACAGCGTTGGGAGCTAGCGCTTAAACCAATCAGCATTTGCACGCCGCGCGAAACGGGAACATGTTTTCCGCACCAAAGGAGGATCGTATGGCCGCCAGCCGAACCAAACAGCGAAGCAGAACTTCACGCCAGATTTCACGAACTGCCCGAGGGCGCAACGACATTGGTCGCCGGAGTTCGCCGTCCGCGACTTGAAATGAATCACTTGGATTCAACGCACTACTGAGTAAATGAGAAACAGTTCGTCGCCGATGCGCTGGGAGGATTTGAGTTTCAGCGGTATGGCTTCGCCGAGCGAACCGACTCCGATTCCATCCGCCATTGTGGGAGCTTCACGACTGCCAAAAATTTTCGGACAGAGCGTGAGATAAACCTCGTCCACGAGGTCGGCGCGAAAGAGAGCGCCGTTGAGTTCGCCGCCACCTTCGCAGAGGAGCCGCCGGACGTTCCATTCTTTGTGCAACCAC
>DATHKK010000777.1:0-8329 GCA_035489355.1 Candidatus Limnocylindria bacterium | reverse complement strand
TCCCTACAAAGGCAAGGCAGGTTTTGCGCCGACGGACGCGGTCTTCATCGACGCGAAGGACATTTACGTGACGGACGGCTACGGCAGCCAGTGGTTCATGCATGCGACGACCGAGCCGTTGCAGTACGACGGGACGTTCATCGGCGGCAAAGAGTTTTCACGCACACCGCATGGGATTTCCAAAAGCGATCACAACACGCTTTACGTTTCAGCGCGGCCCGAAGCCACGATCAAGGAATACGCTTACAAGAAAAACAAATGGCTCGAATCGATGGGCCTGCCACCCGGCAGCACTGTGTGCGACGTGGACGTGTGGGATGATTACGCGCTCGCGCCTTGTCTCGATGGGCCGAAAGGCGCGGACGGTAAAGCGACCAAAGGCCCGATTTACATCGTGAACCTCAAGAAGAAGACCATCGCGAGCATCATTCGCGTGAAGGAAGATCTCGGCTACGAACTGGCCGATCACATTCACGACGCGGCGTGGTACGTGACGGGCACGGGCCGGAACCGTGAAGTGTACATCCTGTTCACGAACTGGAACCCCGGCGGCATCGGCGCAATCAAACTGGTGAACGTTCCCGACGCGAAGTAGCCCAACGTGCCTCCGGCATCTTGCCGGGTTCCGATCGCCGCATGGTTGGATGCTGACCCATTTCAACCGACCCGAGACCGACAAGATGCCGGAGGCACGTTGCACGTCATCACTTTTCATCATGCTTCCTCATCCCTAGAGTGACCGCACATTGGCAGCGACACTTTACGATCTGATCCCACGCCCCGGGCCGCCCAGCAGCGATGAATTGCTCGGGCGTTTCCTGGAATACGTCGAAAGCAGGAAGCTCCAGCTCTACCCCACGCAGGAAGCCGCGATCCTGGAACTGTTCGAAGATCGCAATGTGATCCTCAATACGCCGACGGGTTCCGGCAAATCGCTCGTGGCGTCGGCGCTGCACTTCAAATCCATCGCGGAAGGAAAGCGTTCCGTTTACACATGCCCGATCAAGGCGCTGGTGAACGAAAAGTGGATGGCGCTATGCCGCGAATTCGGTCCTGACAACGTCGGGCTGAGCACGGGCGACGCGACGGTGAATCGCGACGCGCCGATACTTTGCTGCACCGCGGAGATTCTCGCGAACATCGCCTTGCGCGAAGGCGCCGACGCCAACGTTCACGACGTGGTCATGGACGAGTTTCACTACTACTCGGACCGCGATCGCGGCGGCGCTTGGCAGATACCGCTGCTCACGCTGGCGCGAACACGTTTCCTGTTGATGTCAGCCACACTCGGGGACACGACATTCTTCGAGGAGGAACTCACGAAATTGAACGGACGCACGACAGTGACGGTGCATTCCAAAGATCGTCCGGTGCCGCTGGAACATCGCTACTCCGATCTGCCGCTGGCGAAGACGCTGGAAACGCTGGTGGCGGAAAACAAAACGCCCGTCTATGTCGTCCACTTCACGCAACTGGACGCGGCGCAGAGCGCGCAGGATTTCACGAGCATCAACGTGTGTTCGAAGGAGGAGAAGAGTGCCATAGCGAACGCCATTGAGGGGTTTAAGTTCAGCAGCCCGTACGGACCTGAAATCAAGCGCTGGCTGCGGCACGGCATCGGGTTGCATCATGCCGGACTGCTGCCGAAGTATCGCGTGCTCGTCGAGCAACTCGCGCAACGCGGATTGCTCAAGGTGATTTGCGGGACGGACACGCTGGGTGTCGGCATCAACGTGCCGATTCGCACCGTACTGTTCACGAGGCTCTGCAAGTTCGATGGACAGAAGACCGGCATCCTGAGCGCGCGCGACTTTCATCAGATCGGTGGTCGCGCCGGGCGCAAAGGCTTCGATGATCTCGGCTGGGTCGTGGCGCAAGCACCCGAGCACGTGGTGGAGAATTTGAAGCTCGAAGAGAAATCAAAGCGCGACGGCAAGAAAGTCGTGAAGCGTCAGCCGCCCGAAAAGAATTTTGTGAATTGGGACAAGCAGACCTTCGCGCGTCTCATCGCCGCGCCGCCCGAACGGCTCACGTCTCGGTTCCAGATCACGCACGGGATGTTGCTGAACGTGCTGAGCCGCCCAGGCGATGGCTGCCGCGCGATGCAGCAATTGATCGCGCGTTCGCACGAATCGCCGAAGCAAAAGCAGGCGCACATCAAACGCGGCTGGCAGTTGTTTCGGTCGCTCGTGGATCGTGGCATCATTGAGATTGCGGGAGCGCCGAAGCGTTTTTCACCCTCTCCCCTCAAAGAGGAGAGGGCCGGGTTGAGGGGTGAGGACGCGGTCGCTTCAGCGCAAGGAGAGGATACCGCGCCCAGCACCCCTCACCCTCATTCCCTTTCCCCGTTGAGAGGAGCGGGAGGCCAGATCCCGGAACAAACACGCAGCCGAGATTCATCGGAGATTTCGAATCAGGAGCCCAAGTTTTCCCTTTCCAAACTCCGCATCAACATCGATCTGCCGGAAAACTTTTCGATGGATCAGACGCTTTCACTCTATCTGCTCGAAACGATTCCGCTGCTCGATCCCGAATCGCCGAACTACGCGCTGGTTCTCATCACTCTCGTCGAGTCGATTCTCGAAAATCCCGAAGTTATTCTCCGCAAGCAACTCGATCGCGTGAAGGACCAAAAGATGGCCGAGATGAAAATGGAAGGCGTCGAGTATCAGGATCGAATGGATGAGTTGGAAAAGCTCGAACACCCGAAACCGAACCGCGAGTTCGTCTATGCCACGTTCAACGCTTTCGCGGACCGGCATCCGTGGGTGGGACAGGAGAACATCCGTCCGAAGTCCATTGCGCGCGAAATGTTCGAACAGTTCCGTTCCTTCGCGGATTACATCAAGGACTACGAATTGCAGCGAGCCGAGGGCGTGTTGCTGCGCCACCTGTCGAGTGTTCACAAGGTGCTGATGCAAACCGTGCCCGACACCGCCAAGAACGACACCGTGCGCGAGATGCAGGAGTATCTGCGCACGATGATCCGGCAGATCGACTCGAGCCTGATCGAGGAATGGGAGCGGATGCGCGATCCGAATTACGTGCCGCGTTCGGAGCAAAAGGAAGTTCGCCCGCCCGGCGCCGAAGAGGCGGAGCGCGACATCACGCGGGACGCGAAGGCTTTCACGAGTTCCATTCGCACGCGCATCTTCAGCTTTCTCCGTGGCGTGGTGAACGGTGATTTGGAACAGGCGTTCTCACATTTTAGTTCAGCACAGCGCGTCGAGGGTGAAACGTGGACGGAAGGCACGCTCAAGGAACGCATGGACGCGTACCACGCTGAGCACGAATACATTCGTCTCGATCCCGAGGCTCGAAACGCGCGGCACACCTATGTGATTCCATCCGAAGACAAACGGACATGGATAGTGCAGCAGGTGCTGGTGGACCCCGAAGAACACAACGACTGGATTGCTGAGTTCCAAATTGATCTCGCGGCTTCACGAGTAGCAGAGGAGCCGGTGATTACGCTCAGCAGAATTGGAACGGTGCGCCGGTAGAAGTCCCGACCGACAGCACGCAAATCATTTTGACCTGCCGCCGGGTCGTCCTCATGTTCGCGGCCTCACGTATGAAAACTTTCTCCGCCGCCATCCTGTTCGCGTTCGTCGCTGTGGCTTCGGCCGCTCGCGCGCCGATCGCGTTGCACCCGCAGAATCCGCACTACTTTCTTTGGCGTGGGCAGCCGACGGTGCTCATCACTTCGGCTGAGCATTATGGCGCGGTACTGAACCTGGATTTCGATTACGCGCCTTACCTGAAAGAATTGCAGGCGAGGAAATTGAACAACACTCGGCTCTGGAGCGGCGCTTACGTCGAGCCAACTGGGGCATTCAACATCGCGAGCAATTCACTCGCGCCGGACGCAGGGCGATTTATTTGCCCTTGGGCGCGGAGCAGCGAGCCGGGTTACGCGAAGGGCGGAAACAAATTCGATCTCACGAAATGGGACGAGAATTATTTCAAACGGCTGCGCAATTTCGTGAAGCAAGCCGGCGCGCGCGGCGTGGTGGTGGAGATGAATCTGTTCTGTCCCATGTACGAGGATTCGCAATGGAAGCTCTCGCCCCAGAACGCGATCAACAACGTGAACAGCGTCGGTGATGTGGCGCGCACGAATGTTCACACGCTGGATAAGAACGGCGGGCTGCTCGCGGTGCAGGAGGCGTTGACGCGTAAGATCGTCACGGAGTTGAACGGGTTCGACAACGTGTACTACGAGATTTGCAATGAGCCTTACTTCGCCGGCGTGACTATCGAATGGCAAAATCGAATTGCCGACGTGATTGCCGAAACGGAGAAGTCGCTGCCGAACAAACATCTCATTTCGCAGAACATCGCGAACGGCTCGCAGAAAATCGAGAAGCCGTACCCGGCCGTTTCTGTTTTCAACTTTCATTACGCGTCGCCGCCGAAAGCAGTCGCGGAGAATTACGCGTTGAACAAAGTCATCGGTGATAATGAGACGGGCTTCAAGGGGACGAACGACGCGCACTATCGCATGGAAGCGTGGGAGTTCATCCTCGCGGGCGGTGCGCTCTACAACAATCTGGACTACTCATTCGTGGCCGGGCACGAACGCGGCGATTTCGTTTATCCGAAGACGCAACCGGGCGGCGGCAATCCGGAGTTTCGCCGCCAGATGACGGTGCTGGTTGATTTCATCAACAGCTTCGACTTCGTGCGGATGAAGCCGGACAAGGCATTCATCAATTCCGGCGTGCCCGAAAAGATGCACACCTACGCGCTGGTGGAAGATGGCAAGCAGTACGCCGCCTACTTTTGTGCGCCGACCAACACGACCGCTCAGTCGATCTCGCTCACGCTGTTGTTGCGCGAGGGGAATTATCGCGTGGAATGGATCGATGTCATCAGCGGGAAGACCGCGAAGCGCGAGCGCGTGAAATCTGCCGGGGCCGTGACGATTATTTCACCGGAATTTCAGCGCGAGATCGCGCTCCGCATCCGGCGCTGAAGAATTACTGGAAGCCGACTTTGATCTTTTCCCCGCGTTCCATGGCCAGCGTGACGGAAGTGTGGCTGATGTCTTCGCAGGTCAAGGTCACCGTTCCGCTGCCGCCGGGAACGGACAACGTTTCACCGAGGCCGACCGTGTAAATCTGTTTGCCACTGGCAATCATTGCGGATCTTCCTGAGCCATTCACGCCCACACCTTTGAGGGTGAGTTGCGCGGCCAGGGCACGACTTGCGACGGAAGTCATCGTCGTCGTCGCCGGAGTGCCGCGCGTGGCGGAGGCAACTGAAGCCTTCCTCGGTGCAGATTTTGTCCCCGCGCCAGGAGCGTTCGTTCGCCACGGTGCGCCGGCGACTCTCACAGTGTTCGTTGTTCCGTCCGACTCTTCTTCCTCATCGTCCTCTTCATCCACCTCCGCAAAACTTTCGTCATTGGACATGTCGTCGGCCATTTCGCCGAACATGGGGCCAGCGAGCGCCAAGCTGCCCATGAGCGCGCCAATGGCAAAAAGATTCACGCAAAACATGAGTGCTCCCGCCACGCCGACGGTGAAAAGCACATCCGGCGCAATGTCCGCGCCGGTGCATTTCCACAAGCAAAGGACCAGCACGGCCCAGCCGACGTATTGGCCAACCAACGGAATATAGCCGAGGCCGGTCGCCAGTAACGATGAAGCGAAGAGGCCAAGCAGGTTGTAGTTCAGCTTCTGGATCTTGATCATGAGCCAGAGCAGACCCGTGTAGATCAGCCATTTCCCGAGGCCGATTCCAACCATGATGGCAATGAAGACAATCATATTTCCCGCAGCCGTGGCTGCACGCCGGATGTATCGTCGGACTGCGAATCCTTCTTAAGCTCGCGGACGTTTCGTGTTTGGTGTTTCGCACGGGCTGACTATTCTTGCGCCACTTGAGAATCGTCATCGCCATCACCGGAGCCAGCGGCGTCATCTACACGCAGCGGCTGCTGGATCAGATCGATACCACGCAGCACGAGTTGCACGTGGTGTTGAGCAACTACGCGCATCAGGTGATCAAGGATGAACTGCCGGACGGCTTGCGCTTGCCGCCGAACGTCAAGACGCACGGACTCAAGAGCATGAACGTTCCCTTCGTCAGCGGCAGCAATCCCTTCGACGCGATGGTCGTCATCCCCTGCACGATGGGCACGATGGGCCGTATCGCCCACGGCATCAGCGACGACGTTCTGTTGCGCACGGCCGACGTAATGTTGAAGGAAAAGCGAAAGCTCATTCTCGTGCCGCGCGAGATGCCGCTCAGCCTTGTTCACGTGAAGAATATGGAGTTGCTGCTGCTCTCGGGCGCGACATTGTTGCCGGCCAATCCGTTCTTCTACACGAACCCGAAGACCATCGAAGAGGTCGTGGACACTGTGGTGGCGCGGGTGCTCGATCATCTGGGTTTGCCGCAGAAACTGGTTCCGCGCTGGCAAGAGGAACTGGAATAAGAGAGCCACTCTCGAGTCTGATGTTTTCCACCCTTCGCACTTGGGCCGAGTTCGTAAAGCTGGCGCACACGATCTTCGCGCTGCCATTCGCGCTGGCGTCAATGGTCGTGGCGGCGCGCGCGAACCGAGGCTGGCCGGGATGGAAGACGTTCGGACTGATTGTGACCGCGATGGTCTGCGCGCGCACCTGCGCGATGGCGTTCAATCGCATCGTGGATCGAAAGTTCGATGCGTTGAACCCACGTACCGCTCAACGGCATCTGCCCGCGGGAAAAATTTCCCTCGTGAGCGCATGGATGCTCTGGGCGGTAAGCGCGGCGGGCTTGATCGCAGCCAGCTACTTCTTGAACCCGATTTGCTTTTACCTTTCACCGGTGGCGCTGCTCGTCGTGTGTTTCTATTCGCTGACAAAAAGGTTCACTGATTACACGCACGTGTTCCTCGGGGTCGCACTGGCTCTCGCGCCGATCGGCGCCTGGCTCGCGGTGCGGGGTGAATTCGGTTTCGTGCCGCACTCGATGCCGTCGAGCGGAACTCCTCGCGCAGCGTTCGAGGTATGGGCGTCGCAGTTCGCGCAAGGCATCATCCCCATCGTGCTCGCGCTGGCCGTTATTTTCTGGCTTATCGGCTTCGACATCATTTACGCGCTGCAGGACTACGAGTTCGACAAAAGTCATGGCCTGCACTCCATCGTGGTGGCCTGGGGACCGAAGAACGCGCTGCGCGCCGCGTTTCTCTCCCACATGATCATGTGCGGACTGTTGCTCGCGTTCGGGCTGCTCTGCCGGTTTCGCGTGGCGTATGTGATTGGCTGGATGCTGATCGTTCTTTGTCTCGTGCTCGAACACTGGATCGCACGGCGGCGCAGTTTGAATTGGGTGCAGAACGCGTTCTTCCGCCTGAATGCCGTGGTGAGCCTCGTCTTTCTCGGCGTGACGATTGCGGAGGTTGTTTTCCAGAGCGGCTTTCGTCTTCGCTGAAGAACGTGCGCTGCCAGCCTGACACTGAACGTTGGTCAGGTCACTTGATCCAACGACAATTGCGCTTCCGGTTTTTCTTCGATCACGCCCGCAACTTCTTTCAACGTCACCAGGGGCAGGCGAATCACCTGACTTTGAAAAGTGTAGCCAGGCGCGACGACATCGCCGATCACCGCACCATCGACCGCCGTGGCTCCCTCCAGAAGTTGATGCACCTTCACATCGAACGGAACGCCTGGCTCCGTCATCACCGGCACCAGGCCGATGCGGCGTGCTGTGTCGCGGCAGGCGTGCTGAAAACTCGTGAGTTGCTCGATGACATTCCGCTGGCCGGAGCGGACGCCGGCGCGGTGCAACGCGTGAACATGATCGAGCATGCGCACCGTGATGCCCAGCCAATCGCTTTCCGCCCGGCGCAATTTGTCCACTTCGAGGCGAAGATGGTTTCTCTCGACCTCATTCATTTTGCCGAGCATCTCGCCGAAGTTGCGCGCCTCGAAAGTCATCCGCTCCGCGATGTGTTCGGCGGCGGTGACCGTTTGCGTGGCGCTCTGTTGCAAGTGCTGCCATTCGGCGATGGCCTGAGCGATGTTGGCGGAAACTTTATCGAGGTCTTTGATTTTCGCGGTGACGGTCGTGAGCGCGGAGGACTCGGCAAGTTTTGTGGCCGCGCGAAATTGAAGGACAAACGGCCATGCGACCAGCCACGCGCCGAAAGCAACGGCGAGGACCACGGCGGCGTATTGCCACTGGCCGAGCGAGCTTCCGTAAAGGGCGATCCAGCCGGCGCTCGTGATGAGCACCAGGTCACCAAAAAAGAACGGCAATTTTGAAATACGGGGCGCGGACGTTTCGCTCATGCGGGGCGGAGAGTAGCGAAGGAATTTGCGGAATGTCCAATGTC
>DATHKK010000776.1:0-3052 GCA_035489355.1 Candidatus Limnocylindria bacterium | reverse complement strand
TCGCCTGCCCCGCAGTGTTTGTGCCGATTAATAGTCCCACGTCCTTCTGCCGCAACACCGCGGCCAGCGCCTCCGCCGCGCCGGTCGTGAATTGGTTCACCAGCACCGCCACCGGCTGTCGGAAAGCATTCGTCTTGTCGGTCGATTTCGCGGTGCCGTTGCCCCAATCGAGCAGCGGTTGCTCCGAGCCAAGAAAGCGATCCGCCACTTTTCCGGCTGAGGCGTAATCATTGCCACCCGCGTAGCGCAAATCGATCACCAGTCCCTTAAGTTTGTTTGTGGCGGCCAGCCGTTCGAGGGCCGCTGAAAATTCCTCCGGCAGCCGGCCGACGACGCGCGAGATGCGGATGTAACCGTAGTTCTCGTCGAAGATGGCGCTGGATGAAACGAGGTCCGTGTTCGTTTCGGGCGCGGAAGTCCTGGCTGGATCGATGAGCCATGCGCGCGAGTTCAGTTTCGAAAGCAATCCTTCGACCGAGGCTCGATTCAACTCCGCTTCGGTGACAGATCCAGCGTGAGCACGCAGCAAATCATAAACTTCCTTGAAGTCGGGAGAGTCTGAAGCCGCACGCAACATCGCGCCACTCGCCAGCAGCGCCAAAAAAAATCGACCCAACATTGTCCTCATGTCTGTGGAATGGAATGCGCCATGTAGCGCAACGCCTTGGTGCCAATATCATGGCGGAAGTGCGCGCCGTCGAACCTAATCTTGTCCACCACCGCGTAAGCAGCTTCGCGCGCGCGGCTCAAGTCCGACGCCCACGCCGTGACTCCGAGCACGCGTCCGCCATTGGTCACGATGTCGTCGCCAACTCGCGCCGTTCCGGCGTGAAACACTTTGGTATTCGGCAAGGCATTTACCTCGGGCAAACCAGAAATCACTTTGCCTTTGTCGTAACTGCCGGGGTAGCCGCCCGAGGCCATGACGACGCAGACCGCAACGGCGAGCGTCCACTTCAACTCATGCTGCGCGAGCGTGCCGCTGACGCTAGCCTCGAGCACTTCCACCAGATCATTTTCCAGGAGCGGAAGATAAACCTGCGTTTCCGGATCGCCAAAACGCGCATTGAATTCGAGCACCTTGGGGCCGGATTTCGTCAACATCACGCCGGGATAAAGAATGCCGCGATAGTCGATGCCTTCCGCTGCGCAACCCTTCAGCCACGGATCGAGAATCGCACGGCCCACTTGATCCAACTCCGCATCGTTGAGGAACGGTGTCGGCGCATACGTGCCCATGCCGCCAGTGTTCAGACCTTCATCGTCTTCCAACGCGCGCTTGTGATCCTGCGATGTCGGGAAGAGCTTCGCCACCTGGCCATCGCACAAGGCGTGCAGCGAAATCTCCGGGCCTTCGAGAAATTCCTGAATGACAATGCGGGCGCCAGCCGCGCCGAAAGCTTTGCCGACGAGGATTTCATCGATGGCGCGATTCGCCTCAGCCTTATCGCCGCAGATCAAAACGCCTTTGCCCAGCGCCAGGCCGTCGGCCTTGACCACGCATCGTCCGCCCAGCGCTTCGGCGAAATGTTTTGCTTCAGCCGCGTCCGAAAAAGTTTTCGCGCGCGCGGTGGGAATGCCGTGCCGATCCATGAAATCCTGCGAGAACGCCTTGGAGGCTTCGAACTGCGCCGCCCGCTTGTTCGGCCCCCAGATGCGCTGCTCGTTGGCCTGAAACAAATCCACGATCCCGAGGGCCAGCGGATTGTCCGGCCCCACGACGGTCAGATCCACTTTGTGTTCCCGCGCCAACGCGAGCAGCCCCGGCAAATTCTCCGCGGCGACGTTGACGCACTCGACCCGCTTCTTCGTAGCGCTCGTTTCTTCCTCGGCGATGCCCGCATTGCCCGGTACGCACCACATCTGCGTGACGTGCGGCGATTGCGCCAGTTTCCAAACCAGCGCGTGTTCGCGTCCGCCTGAGCCGATGACCAGGAGTTTCATGGAGCCGCGGATTCAACCACGCGTCACGCCAGAGGAAAGAAATTTGTATCTCGCGACGAACAGCCAGGTCAGGGCACGCGGCTCGCCCGCCCCGCGAATTAGTCCGGCCTACGGCGGCAATTGCTCGATCCGGAAAAACCGCGCTGCGCCGGTGGCGGTGGAATTCGTGAAACTCGTCGTGGCGCCGCTGGAAACAATCGGGCCACTGAAGAACGTGAACGGCTGCGACAGGTCGGCGGTGGAGAGTATTTGGTAGGTAATGTTGGAAACGCTGGTCCACGAAAAAACCAGGCTGCCATTGGAACGGACGGCGAGGCTGGCGTTCGGCGCGCCGGAAACGGTCGGGTGCCAGATGGCGAAACCATAGGAGGGCTTTGCGCCCGCGGTGCCAAAGTGTCCGCCCACATGAAGGGCGTCGCCCGGGAAGGCAAGCGCACGCACGACCGGAGGATTGAGCACCGCGCCAGGGACCACGCCGCTGCCCAAAGCCGACCAAGCCGCGCCATCCCAGCGGGCAATGTTGCTGGCAATGATTCCGCCGGCATTCGTGAAAGAGCCGCCGACATACACATCGCTTCCCTTCACCGCAAGGGAAGCGACGAAGTTGTTCGAAGCGCCGCCGATCCCGCTGCCCAAAGCCGACCAGGAGCTTCCGTTCCATTTCGCAATGTTGGTCGCCACGACGGCGGCGTTGGTGAACATCCCGCCGACGTATAAGTCCGTTCCGTTCACAGCCAGGACTTGAACCTTGCCGGTCAGGCCGCTGCCCACCGCCGACCATGCAGTGCCGTTCCAACGCGCGAGGCCATTCGCGCTGACTGCGCCCGCGTTGGTGAATGAGCCGCCCGCGAACAGGTCGTCGCCCAGCACCGCCAGCGCGAGAACTTCGCCACCGATGCCGCTGCCGAGGGCCGTCCAGTTTGTGATGTACCTCGCGATGTTGGTCGCGGCTGCGCCTCCGCCCTGCGTGAAAATACCGCCGGCGTACACTGCCCCGTTTGTCGCCGTCGCGATCGCCCGAACCAATCCATTGGTGCCGTTAAGGCGAAGGCCGGCGCCCAGACTCGACCAAGCGGCGCCATTCCAGCGGGCGACGCCGTTGGCCGAA
>DATHKK010000775.1:0-3252 GCA_035489355.1 Candidatus Limnocylindria bacterium | reverse complement strand
GCGGCCGCAAATGATAACGCACAGTGATGCGCTGACGCAATTGGCGCAGCGAATGATCGTTCAAACGATCGCGCAACTCCGGCTGGCCCATGAGTATGATCTGCAAAAGTTTTCGATCGTCTGTTTCCAGATTGGAGATGAGTCGCACCTGTTCGAGCAAATCATTGGTGAGGTTCTGCGCTTCGTCGATGATGAGCACCACGTCGCGGCCTTTGACCATTTCTTCGAGAAGGAAGTGATTGAGGATTTGCAGAATCTGAAAACGATCTTTGCCGCGCACGTCGAGGCCGTACTCGGTGGCAATCGCCGCCATCATTTGGTCCGGTTGAAGGATGGGATTCAGAATGAGCGCGGTGGAGAATTGCTCCGAAGGCAATTGATCCAGCAGCGCGCGGCAAAGCGTGGTCTTGCCCGCGCCGACCTCGCCGGTGAGTTGGACGAAGCCCTTGCGCTCGCGAATCCCATACAACAGATGGTTCAACGCTTCCTGGTGCTTGGCGCTCAAATAAAGGAAGCGCGGGTTGGGCGAAATCGTAAAGGGCGATTCCGTCAAACCATAAAAGTTCAAATAGCCGCTCATTTTGTAGGAGATTCATCGGATCATTCCGGCAAGTTCTTCAGTCGAAATCCTACAAGGTTGCGCCCCATTGCGCCCCGGGCGGAGAGTGGAGACGGATATCGTGGCGGCCAGCGTCCCGCCTGCCGTAGAGCCGTGGTGTCCCGCCGGGAGAATCAGGCACAAGGTGTCGAACTCACCGCACGCTCTGGAAATGTGGACTACCCGATCCGGGCGGCGAGACGCCAGACGCCACGCCTCACGGCGCAAGCTAAAGCTAGAACTCCAGCGGCGGGCGAA
This sequence comes from Candidatus Limnocylindria bacterium, assembly GCA_035489355.1. GTDB lineage: Bacteria > Verrucomicrobiota > Verrucomicrobiia > Limisphaerales > SIBH01 > JANNGC01. The sequence goes on along the minus strand of DATHKK010000775.1, from coordinate 2,396 downwards.
TTCGTGGCGTTCGTAACCGTCGGTGAAGAATGTCAGCCCAAGATCCGTCGAGCTGCGGCGATGAGCGCGTTCGCCTCTGCGTCGGTGCCGATGGTGATGCGCAGGTAATCGCGCACTTCGGGGGCGCTGAACCAGCGGACCAGAATTTTTCGCGCGCGCAATTTCTCCAGCCATTGTTGAGCGGGAAACTTCGGCGGGCGTGTGAGGATGAAGTTGGTTGAACTCGGAGAAGCTTTGAAACCAAGCTGGCGCAAGGCATCGCTCAAACGCTCGCGCGTCGAAATCACTCGCTGGAAGTTGCGGCGGTAATACGGCAGATCGTCCAGCGTCGCGAGGGCGGCAACTTGCCCCAGGCCATTCACGTTGTAGCTGTCGCGCATCTTGTCGAGCGCGGCGATGAGTTTGGGAGCGGCGACGAAATAGCCGACGCGTTGAAAGCAAAGCGAATATGCCTTCGAGAAAGTGCGCGCGATTATCACGTGCGGAAACTTCAAGGCGAGCGCCAGCGTGTTTTCCTTCGCGAAGTCCACGTAGGCTTCATCGAGCACGACCACACCCTGGTGCGCGCGGCACATCGCTTCGAGTTCCGCCGGGGCGTAACCACGGCCACTCGGTGCATTGGGTGTGGTGATGAATGTCAGCGCGGCGCTGAAATCCCAGGCGCGTGATTTCTTCAGCAGTTTGATTGACGGAAAACAGAAGTCCGCAGTCAGGCGCACCGCATTCGTGCGTGCGCCGTGCGTGGCCGCCAGCACCGGGTACAGTGAATAGCTGGGCGTGAAATACTGGACCGTACACTCGGCCTCTCGTTTGCACCCGTGGCTCGGTTCGACGAATGCGCGGACCGCCAGCGCCAGCAATTCATCCGAGCCGTTGCCCACGATGATGTTCTCCGGCTTACAGCGATGCAGCTTCGCCAGTCTCTCTCGCAGCAGTGACGACGTGGGATTCGGATAGAGCCGCAGCCGTTCATCCACCGCGGCCTTCACCGCGCGCAAGACTTTCGGCGAAGGCGGATACGGGTTCTCGTTCGTGTTGAGTTTGATCAATCCCCGAATCTTCGGCTGCTCCCCGGGAACGTACGGGTGTAGCGCGCGAACGAGCGGGCGGACAAGTGATTCTGGCTTCATGCGTCTTTACGGGCAGAACGGCGGGGCGCCGGCACGCCGTGCGCGAAGCTTTGCAGCACGTTGCTCGCGTTGAATTCGATCATGAGTAAGTGGCGTTTCATCCGCGCGCCGTAAAGCCATTGTTGCGCGCCGTCGGATGAAACCTTTCTTTCGCGCGGCTCGCGGAGCAGGGCCGTCACTTCATCCATGGTCATGCCGACGCGAAGCCGTTCCAATTTTCGACGCGGCACTGCGGGACTGAACGAGCACCAGCGCGCAAACATGCCAAAGCCCGCAAGCACGACGACGGTGGCGGCCAGTGCAACCATCCACACTTCGATCGAAAATATCTGGCTCATCACGCTGCGCGAATGCTCGCCGATCGCCCGTGAGCATCGAGTCCTTCCGCGGCCGCGAACGTCTGCACGGTGCCCAATGATTTCTTCAAAGCGCCGCGCGTGTATTCGACCACGCTGGTGCGGCGCTGAAATTGATCGACCGTGAGACCAGCGAACGCCGCCCCCGCGCCGCCCGTGGGCAGTTCGTGACTCGGCCCCGCCACATAATCGCCCAGCACCGTCGGAGAAAAGTTACCGAGGAAGATCGCGCCCGCCGTAAGAACGCCTTCGGAAACCTTCGCGGCATTCCGGGTCATGATCTCGCAATGCTCGGGCGCGAGCTGATTCGTCAGAGCCACGGCGTCCTTGATGGACTTCACTTGAATCAGCCAGCCGTTGCTATTAAGCGCGCGCTCAATCAATTCCCGCCGCGTGAGCTTCGGAAGCTGGCGTTTGATTTCCTTGTCCACGGCGAGCAGCACCTTGGGTGAAGTCGTGACAAGCCAGACCCGTTCCTGCCCGGAGCCGTGTTCGGCCTGCGCGAGCAAATCTGCCGCGGCAAAACGCGGGTCGGCCGTCTCGTCGGCCAGCACCAACACTTCGCTCGGGCCCGGCAGCAGATCGATGGAGACGTGTCCGAAGAGCAATCGCTTCGCCGCCACCACATAGGCATTGCCAGGACCAAAAACTTTTTGTACGTGACGAATCGTCGGCGTCCCGAAAGCCATCGCAGCAATCGCTTGCGCACCGCCCACACGGTAAATCTCCGTTGCGCCCGCGGTGCGAGCGGCAAAGAGCAGCGCGGGATTGATCTCGCCTTGGACGTTGCATGGAGTGCAGACCACGATCTCGGGACAGCCCGCCACTCTCGCGAGCGTCACCGTCATCAGCGCGGAAGAGACGAGCGGCGCGGTTCCACCCGGAATGTAAATGCCGACGCGTTGAAACG
>DATHKK010000774.1:0-3719 GCA_035489355.1 Candidatus Limnocylindria bacterium | reverse complement strand
CTGCGCGACTCTTGCCGGTATCCGCTGCGATAGCGTCCGCGAGGTGACAGGCCGACTCCGCAAGTAAGCGTCCCCACTCTGCAGGCTCGTCTGACCAAACCCACGACGCCAACGAAACCTGAAGCTCGCCATCGACGACCCAACCTCGAAGCATCTCCAACGAGTCTTCGTCCTTCTCGGCATCCGGTGGGTGTGGAAGTGGTCTCATGGTGTGCGAGCGGCCTAACAGAGTAGTGAGCCGAATAATGTCGGTACGATCGGGATATTACGCCGGGAAATACCGATCTGGTTCATGGGGCAAGTAAATCTCCCGGGTGCGGTGTTGGCAAGGCAGGGGATTTGGGCACGCACTGCCGGAGCCCTACCGGAAATAACTTCTGGCCATTAGTCGAGTCCGCATTGGAAGATTTCCGTAGAATGAGGCAACCTACGGTCGCTTGATGCCGCAACTCGTCTGCAAAGCCGCCACGTTGATTTTCTTGTCGATGATCGCGTTCAGTCTTGTCCCGATTGGGTCGGCGCAGGATGACGCGGAGCTTTATTACCGGCGCACTCATGACGGCGAGCTTCCGCCAGCAGGCGTCGATGGCTCCGATCATTCGGGCGAAACTTCTGGCGAGTCGCCGGCTCCGGCGTTTGTTCCAGTCAAAGGCCCGGCTTTATCATCGTTGCTCGATAGCGGCATCAACCCCGCCGACCTCGGCAAGGGCGATTGGATTTGGCAAATCCCGACGAGCATTTCTGTGCTGGGCGCCGGAAGTGTGCAGGGATTGATCGATTACGAACAGAGCCGCGGCATGAAATGGATCACGGTGAAGTGTGGTGACGGCGGAAACATCTGGACGCAATTCAACACCGACCTCATCACGCGCGCGCGCGCGGCCGGGTTGAAAATTTTTGGCTGGTCTTACGTTTATGGCAACAACGTGCAGGGCGAAATCAACGTGGCGTTGAACGCGCTGAGCCTTGGCGCTGATGGATTCATCATCGACGCCGAAAGCGAATACGAAACGCTGGCGAACAACAATGTGGCCGCGTCCAACTATTGCGCTGCGATCAAGGCCGCGTATCCCAACCGCTTTCTCGCGCACGCGCCTTTCCCGATCATCAGTTCACACTCCGGGTTTCCTTACATCATGTTTGGCAAGTTTTGCGACGCGGTCATGCCGCAGGCTTATTGGGCGGACATCGGCGGGACGAACTACGCGGTGACGATGGTCACGCGCATGAACAACGAGTGGCGCAACTGGCAGAACTCGCTGACTGGCCAGAACACGAATGCGATCAAACCGATTGTGCCCATCGGCCAGGCTTACAATTCCGTCAACGGCACGGTCACAGGCACGCAGATCAGTTTGTTCGTCAATGCGATGAAGACGAATTCGCCATCCGCGACGGCTGGTGGCTACAAGGGCGTGAGTTTTTGGAGTTGCCAGCATCACACGGTGGACATGTGGAACGCCATTGGCGCGATTCAGATCGGCACGCCGTTCGACGTGCCATCCATCATTACGAATCCGGCGAACCGCGCGGTGGATGCGGGCGCGAGCGTGACCTTCGCCGCCAGCGCGGTGGGTGCCGCGCCGTTGCGTTTTCAGTGGAGGTTCAACGGGGCGAACATTCCTACGGCTACGAACACCACCTTCACGCGCGCGAACCTCCATCCGACGAACAGCGGCAACTACGACGTAGTGGTGACAAACACGTCGGGCGCCGCAACCAGCACGGTGGCGCGCCTGCTCGTGAATCCGACTTCGATCTGGCAGACTGTGTTCTCCGACCCCTTTGAGAACAACAGCAGTGCAAACTGGAGCTTGTTCCAGGATTCGGGCAACGGCACCGCAGACTACACGGCGGAGTGGGCTTTCGACTACGGCACGACGCCATTTGTTTCTGGCGGCGTGACGAACTTCATTCCACCCGCGCCAAACTCGGTCGGCACGACACGTGGGCTGAAATTGACCGTGAACAAAAACGATCTCGTTGCCTCGCTATCTGGCGTAAGTCTCTATCCGAACAACCAAACGTTCAGCGGCGATTACATTCTGCGCTGTGACGTATGGCTCAATTACAACGGCCCCGCCGGCGGAAGCGCGGGTTCGACTGAATTTGCTTCGTTGGGAATCAATCACGCTGGCACGCGAGTCAACTGGGGCGGAGGCACGTCCACGGCCAGCGATGGATTGTGGTTTGCGATGGATGGCGAAGGCGGAACGACGAGCGACTTTCGCGCTTACGAGGGCCGCGCGTCGGCTGCGCCCGCGTTGTTGTCGTTCGCCAACAGTGGGTTGGACGCGAACGGAGCACAGAGTGGCGATTCACTCGATCCATTTTTTCAGACCCAATTTCCCGCCGGCACTTACGAGTCGGCTGGAGCGCCGGGCAAACGCTGGACGCAGTGCGAGGTCAGCCAGATCAACGGCATGGTCCTTTGGCGGCTCAACGGCGTCATCGTCGCCGAGCGCACGAACACGACGAGCTTTACAAACGGCAACGTGATGATCGGCTACATGGATCTCTTCACGTCGATTCCCAGTGCTACCAACGAGACGTTTGTGATCTTCGACAACGTGCGCGTGCTCACGCCGGTGATGCCCCCGGTCATCATCACGCAGCCGACCAATCGCATCGTGAACGCAGGGGCCAACGCTTCCTTCGCCGTCGTGACGAGCGGCTCGCTGCCGCAAACATTCCAATGGCGCTGCAACGGAACGAACGTTTCGGGAGCAACGAACCGCAGCCTGATGTTGAGCAACGTGATGGTAGGGCAAGCGGGAAACTATTCCGTCATTGCCAGCAATGCCGCCGGAACAGCGATGAGTTCAAACGCCACGCTGGCAGTGACAACGATCCAACTCGGCCAGCTCACGCCGACCAATGGCGCCTGGCTGCTCTCTTTCAGCGGCGCGCCAGGGACAGGCTATGTCGTGGAGACTTCGATTGATCTCGTGACATGGCAACTGATGGCCGCACTCACGAACTTCACGGGAGTCGTTTCGTATTTGATTCCGGCTACGAATGCGCCGCACCGCTTCTTCCGAATCAGCGAGACTCAGTGAGGTTTGTGATGGTGCAGTCGCGGTAAAACGGTCCTGCCGAAATGCTGGAATTATCGAATCGTTGTGTGGCTGGTGAGAAATGTCCAATCACGCGCCCCGGCGGGCTGGCTTTGTAAAGGCGGAGGGGTTCCTTTCACCGGCGGATGGAAATCCCAACGATGTGATTCGACGTGGCCATCGGCAAAAGACAGTGCGCCGACGCCGTCATGGTTTGAACCGGGTACATCCGGAAACATCATCGGCAGACTCATTTTCACCTGAAAGTAAGCATCGTTGATGCTGTCCGGATGTTCTTCGATGAAGACAAAGGCATCGGAAGGACCCAGATCAACGAGTTCGGTGGTTCGTTTGAATTGACGCCAACCCGAATTGAAATCTGGCGGATAGGAAGGAGCGGGCGGGGGGCCTGGAGTCGTTCCAGGTATGCATCCCATCTGGCAGTTCATGGAGTAGCTGCGGACTCGCGGGCCTTTTGCTCCCTGTTTGCGATCTCCAGGACACTTGTAAATGTCCACCACCTTGTTGCAATAGGGAGCGAGGAGAGCGCTCTCGAGCGCCAGCCGGTTGTAATTGGCCGCGTTCGGAGATGCGGCAGTATCCCAACTCATAAACGCGCCGCTGGCCCATCCTTGGGTCGCAGGGACGAGCCCAGCCCATGAG
>DATHKK010000773.1:0-3187 GCA_035489355.1 Candidatus Limnocylindria bacterium | reverse complement strand
AGGTGGACCGCATGTTGAAGGACGACAAGGGCAAGCGGTTCACTCGGAACTTCACCGGCCAATGGTTGCAAACGCGCGATGTCGAAACCGTCAGTATCGATGCCCAGCGCATTCTGCGCGCTCGGCGCGGGGAGGATGTGGAGAAAATTTTCAACGGTGGTATCCGGCGCGCGATGCGGCAGGAAACGGAAATGTTGTTCGGCTATCTGGTGAAGGAGAACCGTCCGCTGACGGAACTGCTTTCTTCGGATTACACATTTCTCAACGAACGGCTGGCTAATTTTTACGGCATTGAAGGCGTCAAAGGACAAGAGATGCGCAAGGTGTCGCTGACGAAGGATTCGCATCGCGGCAGCCTGCTCACGCACGGCAGTTATCTGTTGGTGACTTCGAACCCGACGCGCACGTCGCCCGTGAAACGCGGGTTGTTCGTCCTGGATAATTTGCTGGGCACGCCCGCGCCGCCGGCGCCGCCCAACGTACCCGCGCTGGAAGAGGTGAAGCGGAATTCCGACCGGCAACTTACGATGCGGGAGACGATGGAGATTCACCGCGAGAAACCGATCTGCGCTTCGTGCCACGCGCGCATGGACCCGATTGGCCTCGCGCTGGAGAACTTCAACGCCATTGGAAAATTCCGCGACATGGAAGCTGGCAAACCCATCGATACGGCGGGGCAACTGATCACGGGCGAGAAGTTCACGAATACCGTGGAACTGGCGCGCATCCTCGTCAGTTCGCGCAAGAAAGACTTTTACCGTTGCGCCACGGAGAAACTGCTGACTTACGCGACAGGCCGTGGCGTGGAGTATTATGACGCCCCCACCATCGAGAAAGTGATGGAGCAACTGGAGCGCGACAGCGGGAAAATCCGCACATTGATCTACGGAATCGTGGAGAGCGCGCCATTCCAGATGCGACGCGGCGATGGCGATCGCTTGCTAACGGATGCCAAGCTGCGAGGGAAAAAGTAAATTTCCACTGAGCCGTGAGCGTCTGATGAGCTAAGTTGGAAAACCGTATGGAAAACAAACTGTTGCAAGTGAACCGGCGGAATTTTTTGCGCGGGCTCGGTGTGTGCCTCGCCGTGCCGGCTTTTGAATCGGTCGTTCCGCTGCGTGCCCTCGGCGCCGCGCTACCTCAGGCCGCGACGACCGCGAGCGGCGCGCCCTTGCGCATGGCGTTTCTCTACGTGCCGAATGGCGTGAACAAGAAGATGTGGAAGCCAACGGGCGCCGGCAGTGAGTATGAACTCGGGCCGTCTCTGCAATCGCTCGCGCCGTATCGCAACGATTTCCAGATCATCAGCAAGCTCGAACAGAAAAACGGCTGGGCTGGCGCGGACGGGGCGGGAGATCATGCGCGCGCCAACGCTTCGATCCTCACCGGCGCGCGCCCAAAGAAGACGGCGGGCGCCGACATTCGCGTGGGCGTCTCCGTGGATCAACTCGCGGCGAAACATCTGGCCGACACCACGCGCTTTCCTTCGCTGGAACTTTCCTGCGATGGCGTGCGCAAGTCCGGCTCATGCGATTCCGGTTACTCGTGCGCTTACCAATTCAATCTCTCATGGCGCTCGGAGACGACGCCGGTGGCGCCTGAGTCCCATCCGCGCCTCGTGTTTGAACGGCTATTTGGTTCCGGCAAACCCGGCGAGCGGCAGCGCAATTTCGATCAGCGCATTGCCCAGCAGCGGTCCATTCTGGACTTCGTGATGGACGATGCGAAGTCGATGCAACGCCAGCTTGGCCGCAATGATCAGCAAAAACTCGACGAATATCTGACCGGCGTGCGCGAAATCGAAAACCGCATCCAAAAGGCAGAACGTTTCCGGAACTTGCCTGACCCGCAGACCGACACGCCGTCCGGCATTCCGACGGACTACCGAGAGCACATTCGCCTGATGGGCGACATGCTGGTGCTCGCGTTCCAAACCGACTCGACGCGCGTGGGAACATTTCTGCTCGCGCACGACGGCAGCAATCGCAGCTTCAAGGACATCGGCGTTTCGGACGGGCACCACAACTTGTCACATCACCAGAACAAGGCGGACATTCTGGAGAAGATCGCGAAGATCGATACGTTCTACGCCGAACAGTTCGCCTACTTCCTCAAGCGCATGCGCGAGACGAAGGATCGCGACGGCAAATCGTTGCTCGATAACTCAATGGTCGTCTATTGCAGCGGACTCGGTGATGGGAACGCCCACAGCCATAACGATCTGCCGGTAATTCTCGCGGGGCGCGGCGGCGGGGCCTTCAATCCCGGCCGCCATTTCGACCCGGAGACCACCACGCCGATGAACAATCTCTACGTCACGATGCTGAACAGGATGGGCGTGAAGGTGGATTCCTTCGGCGATTCCACCGGCGCGTTGCAAGGCGTGTAGCAGCTTTCATTGCCACCGGCCCGTGCTGTCCCGTTTCTTCTCCGCGCGATCCAGCGCGGTCCAAGTCATATCGTCGCCGCCATTAATTCTGCTTCGGGGCCGTGCCCGCCACGCTCAGGCTCAGATCGATCTCGTCGGATACCTTGTCTTCACCCTTGGAAGCGTTGATGCCGTAGTCGCTGCGCTTGACGACGAAGTTCGCGCGCACAACGAGCAAGTCGCCCTCTTTGCCGGTGCGCGCTTTCAACTTGTCCTTCAGATAAGTGAGCTTCACCGGGACGGTGATGTCCTTGGTCACGTCCTTGATCGTCAGCTTGCCCGCGGCGTCCGCGGTCGTGACATCGCCCGTGGTCTTCGCGTTCTTCAACGTCCCCAGTTCAAAGGTGATCTCAGGATATTTCGCCACGTTCATCCACATCTCGCCATGCAAATGCTCCTTCATGGTTGGGTTGCCGACGTGCAACGAGTTGGCGGCAACCACAATTTTTCCCGTGGTCGCTCCCGGATTGGCCGGGTCATACAGGACCGCGCCGGAGATGCCGCCGGCGGTTCCATTGATCGATTCCAACGGCGCGTCCGTTTTGAACACGACGTTGTTCACGCCTTTTGGATCTTTGAAGTCGAACTTCGTCGGCGCTGCGAGGGCAGTGGAAGCCGCGGCCAGTGCCGCGATCAATGTGAATTTGAATTCAGTCATAGATTTACGATGAGTGATTTGGGTTTGGTTTGAAAGCGAATGAAATACCGGCGAGACCGGCCGCGAGGAGCAACCCGATACAGAGCCCGTCCACGCCGGGG
>DATHKK010000772.1:0-11802 GCA_035489355.1 Candidatus Limnocylindria bacterium | reverse complement strand
ATCCTATCCGGGGCAATCCAACCCAACTGCACCAAGTCCTCTTGAATTTGTGCGTCAACGCTCGGGATGCGATGCCCAATGGCGGGCAGCTCCGCATCGAAACCGAAAGCGTCGTGCTGAAAGACTTCGACACCCGTTGGCACCGCGAGAGCGTTACCGGCCAGTACGTACGCATCGTTGTCTCGGACACCGGGCATGGGATTCCGCCGTCGATAATGGAGAAATTGTTCGAGCCGTTTTTCACCACGAAAGAACTCGGCAGCGGAACCGGGCTGGGCCTTTCCACCGTCCTGGGCATCGTAAAACATCACGGAGGATTTCTGGACGTGCAGAGCGAAACGGACCAGGGAACATCATTTTTCGTCTATTTGCCGGCGGCAGTCAGCATCGCGCAATTGGCGCCCGGATCGGAACAGCCACCCATACCGATGGGACACGGCGAACAAATTCTGCTTGTGGAGGATGAAGCTCCGTTGCTGGAGATTACGCGCCTCACGTTGGAGGGTTTCAATTATCGCGTGATGATTGCCACGGATGGTGCCGAGGCGGTCCGTCTCTACCAAAAACATCTCGGCGACATCCAGTTGGTGCTCACCGACATGATGATGCCAGTGTTGGACGGGCCGGGGACAATCCGAGCTCTGGAAAAGATCGATCCATCAGTCAAGATTATTTCGGTGAGCGGCCTCGGCTCGGCGGCGCGGGGCAAAATTTCCCCGACGGTGAGAGTCAATGCAAGCCTCAGCAAGCCCTACACGACTTCACAGCTGTTAAATACGATTCGCAATGTGCTGGAATCGCAAATGGCAGATGCCGCGTAGTTTTCAGCCGACTCAGCGCATCCGCTAAAATTGAGAAGCGGTGCGATCACTGAGAGATTTTCGGCAGAGTTCGCTTCCAGGCGATGGGTTCCCTCTGTTGGGAAGGATGTGGGGGGACACCTCTCGCCGAGTTCGGCTGCCCTCATGTTCGTTTCTGGCCACGGTGCTGCCTCTGGAGCACGGGAAGTGTCCGACTCTTCGCTGCGAAGATTTTCATCAATCGGTTGAATCGTTTCGATTGGGGCGAAGATCGCGTGTGATCGTTGAGGGTTGTGGGGCATCGCCAACGGCGGCGTCTTCTGTTCTTGAGGTCAATCATCGCTGCCGCGCTCTCGTGGCAGTTCATCTGCTAATTCCCCGCGATACGAAATTTGCTGAACCCATTTATGTTGTGTGCTGTTTTCCGGGGGAAATGGCGGGCGGGATTTTTTTGCTTTGCGCTGCTGGGCGCGATGACACACGCGCTCGACATTTGCAGCGCGACTCTTTCACTGACGGGAATTGCTGAAGCTTCACAGATCACACTGCCAGCCTCCGTGACGACAACGAACGTTGCCGTCACTGCCATCGTTTCGGGCGCTGGTGAATCGCCCGATGTCGAATTCACTCTCGAACGGCAAGGTATCGTGCAATCACCGGGAATCTCTGGCGCGCCTTACGCCATCACGTTCACGAATCTGATCGCGGGCAAATATTTCCTGACAGCAAACTTGTTGGGTTCTCCCGGCGTGTCCGCGGACGTGAGCTTCGACATCATTTCAACATACCTTCAACCCGCGAATGATCTTTGGATTCAGGCCAGTGAAGTGGATTTAGGCGTCATTGTACTTGGAACGAACACCTACGCGACGGCCGAAACTGATGAGCCGAATCACGCGGGCAATGCAGCGGGCCGTTCCCTCTGGTGGCGTTGGCAAGCGAACGCCAGCGGGCCAGTGACCGCCACAACTCTGGGCAGCAGCTTCGATACAGTTCTCGCGATCTACACAGGATCGAACGTCGCCAGCCTGACGCTCGTCGCTGCGAATGACGACGCCGGCTCCACCAACAAATCGAGCCAGGCGAGTTTCGCGGCGATTCAGGACACCACCTACTTCCTGGCCGTGGATGGCGCGTTCTCAGCGAGCGGCACATCCGCGAGCGGGAACGTTCAGTTGCAATTGCTCGCCGCGTCACCGCCTTCAGTCTCAATTGCTTCACCAGCGCACGGGGCGGAACTCGTCGTGGCTTCTCCAACCGGACAAACCAATGTCACAGCGCTTGCATCGATCAGCGACCCAGCCGGAATCAGCCGTGTGGAATACGCGCTGGACGGAGCCGGCGCTTCGCGAACCGGAACCACTCTCCCGCCTTACCAACTGCCACTCACGAATCTGGCCGCCGGCGACTATCTGCTCTCAGTCAGCGCGATGAACTCCAGTGGCTTGATCTGCGAAGCGCACGCGAGCTTTTCCATCAGGCCGTTGTCGCCCGAAATTCTCCTGGTCGATTCGTCGCCAGCCGTCCCATCCGGCTTCAAGTTCGCCGTCACCGGGTTGAAAGGCATGAACTACGAACTCCAGTCCTCGACGAACCTTCTCGCCTGGAATCGCTTGTCGCTCTGGACCAATTTTGACGGCGCGCAACGCTTCACCGACACCAACGCAGCGCAATTCGAAGGCCGCTTCTATCGAGTCGTATCCCAGTGAAATCCCACGTCCGTAAACTCAATCGCCATACGATTTTGAAAGCTGCTGCCTTCGTTCCCTGGAGTTGGATGTGGCTTTTGGTGGCGGCGCTGCTCGGCGCCACAGTTCACGCCGCCACGATTGAGATCGGTGTCTTCGACTATTTCTTCGATCCGCCCGAACTGACGCTGAACACGGGCGACACGGTGGTCTGGACGGCCTATGGTTTTGGACACGCCGTGACGTCGGACACGGGTGTCTTTGACTCACTGGCCTTCTGGGGTTCCGCGATTCCGGCGCTGCGCGATTTCAAATATACGTTTCACGAACCCGGAGTTTTTCCCTACTACTCTCGCGACTACGGCGGTCCGGGTGGCGAACGTATGTCCGCGACGATCACTGCCGTCGGAGGTCCTACGAACCAGATTCCCACCACATCTACAAATGAATTTCCGCTGCCCGGCGCCACAAACCAGCCCATCCGAGTGGAACTGCGCGCCAGACCTTTCGCCGACGGCGATTTGGGAGACACACATCAATCGAGTCAGTGGCTGGTATGGTGCGTGGCGGACAATCAAGTGGCGTATGACAGCGGCGAAGTTCTCGACAACGGCGACAATTTCGACAGCAAGACCAACCGTTTCCTGCCCGGCGATCTGTTGAACCACGGCACGACTTACTCGTGGCAGGTACGATACCAGGATAGTTTCGGCGCGTGGAGCAGCTACTCGGCGCCCACGATTTTCTCGACCGTTGCTCCCGCGCTGCGAGTGACCCGCGACAACGCTCAGGTGATTTTTTCGTGGCCCAGCAACAGCGCCGATTTCGTGCTGGAGTACGCGACCAATGTGCCGCCGGCCACGTGGACGCTCGCCTCGCCTCTGCCGCAACTCGCCGGTGGACGAAACGTTGTGACGAATCTGTTCGTCGAAAAGACGAGGTTGTATCGGCTCAAAAAATCGTAAGCGGCGATGCGATTTCCACGGACAACAATTCGAAGCATCACGCGACTCCTGATGGCCGTCAGTCTCACGCTTCTTTTTGTCCGCGCACAGGCGGCGACTCACTTTGTCGCGGTTGAGGATTCGTTCTTCGATCCGTTCCAATTGGCCATCGACGTGGGCGACACTGTGGTGTGGAACGGAAACGGCGGCCAGGATCACACCGTGACTTCCGATGACGGCTTGTTCGATGCCGTGATGGCCTTCGGCGAAGTGTTTTCCTACATGTTCACCGACGAGGCGACGTATCCCTACTATTGCGCCAACCACGGCGGGCCGGGCGGCGCGGGCATGTCTGGATTCATCGTCGTCTCGGCGAGCACGGTGAATAATCCGCCGGACAAGCCGCTGAATTTTTCCCCGGCGAACGGTGCGAGCAACCAACCACTCACGGTGCAACTGCGGGCGAACGCGTTCTCCGATTCCGACCCGCAGGATTTTCACGGCGCGAGCCAATGGCTTGTGCGGCAGGTTCCCGGCAACGTCATCGTTTTCAACAGCGGCGAGGACACGGCGAACAAAACGAATCGAACTCTTCCGAACGGCGCGCTGGGCTATGGAACGAATTACACATGGCAGGTCCGCTACAAGGATGGTCGTGGGCAATGGAGCGATTATTCGGTCGCGAGCACTTTCACCACGCTCGTGCCCGTCACCGAAACCGGCATCGGCCTCAAAGCCAGTTACAACAACTCGACAAACTTTGCCGCGCCGCTCGCCATCACGACGAACGCCACCGTCCACTTCGACTGGGGCCATGCGCGGCCGCATCGGCGTATCACGGCGGATGACTTCGCGGTGCGATGGGAAGGATCGTTGCTGCCGCAATTCACCGAGCGCTACGATGTTCAGTTTCAATTTCGCGGCCGCGCGCGCGTCTGGGTGAACAACGAATTGCTCATCGATGAATGGGCTGGCTGCTCCTTTCCCCAAACACGACGCGGCCGAATCAATCTCATCGGCGGGCAGCTGGCCCTTCTGCGCATCGAGTACATCGCGGACGCCGCTGGAGCGATGGCCACGTTGCGTTGGACCAGCCCCAGCGTTCCCATTGAAGTGGTGCCGTCCACCCGACTCTTCCCCCGCGCGCCGTGATGACTTCCATGATCACTCGCCGCCAAATGATTCGTAGGAGCGTCTTGGGCATCGCGGCCCTCGCGTCCGCGCCGCGCGCCTTCGCGCAACTGGTGAGCAAGCCCGGCGATCCGATTTGCGCGCCGCTAACATTTTTGAAATCAGCGCGGGCAGCCGTTGCGAAATCCAGTCCAGTCCTCGCTCCGTTCGTCAGCCCGCTTCGCATCCCGCCCGTGTTGACGCCCATCGTGCGCGGCAAAACGCATTTCTACACACTGACGATGAAGGCTGGATTGTCGAAGCTGCACCGCGATCTGCCGACGACGGTTGTCTGGGGGTTCAATGGTCTATTTCCCGGACCAACGATTCGCGCGGTGAAAGGAAATCCTGTCGTCGTTCGCCAGATCAACCACATGCCGGATCATCTCGGGCACGATGGAATGCCCAGTGCGCTGCCAGCGGTGCATTTGCACGGCGCTCACGTGGCGCCGCTCGATGACGGGCATCCGCGTGAAGCAATTTCCGTCGGCGGGTTTCGCGACTACCACTATCCGAATCATCAGCGCGGCACGACGCTCTTTTATCACGACCATTCGCACGGTATGACGGGCATGCACGTTTACTACGGCCTCGCTGGCGCTTACGTGATCAATGATCCCGCCGAACAAGTTCTGAATCTTCCGCAAGGCGATTACGACATCCCGCTCTTGATTCAGGATAGAATTTTCAACGCGGACGGCTCCTTCCATTACGAACTCGATACGATGGCGCAAGAGATGGGCGTGTTTGGCGACAGCATCCTCGTGAACGGCGTCGTGCAGCCGTACTTCAAAGTTGCCGCGCGCAAGTATCGCTTCCGCATCGTGAACGGATCAAACGCGCGCATCTATGAGTTGCAACTCAGCTCGGACGAACCGCTCATCCAGATCGGCACTGATGGCGGACTTTTGCCGAAGCCCGCTTACAACAAAGTGATCCAACTGGCGCCGTCCGAGCGCGCGGATGTGGTGATCGACTTCGGCGCGTACCCGGTCGGCTCGCAAGTCGTGTTGCGGAATTGCCAAGCCTGCACCGGCAGCACGGCGACCGTCATGCGCTTCGACGTGGACCGCGCGGAAGTCGATGACTCGGATGTGCCGGACTGTTTGTCATCGTGGGAAGATTTTCTGTTCGACGCGCCGACCGTGACGCGGCAGTTCACGCTCGATCGACAAATCGGGCCGGGCGGCTCGTCCATCTGGGTCATCAACGGCCAAACCTTTGGGATGAACAACCCGCCGCTGGCGCAGGTTCCGCACGGCACGGTCGAGCGCTGGCGATTCATCAATCCGACCAATCATCATCACCCGGTCCATATTCATCTGATTCAATTTCAAGTGATTGAGATCAACGGGCAGCCGCAAGACCCGTCGGCGCATGGCTGGAAAGACACGCTCGTGGCGCCGCCCGGCGGGGAGATCCTCGTGGCCGCGCACTTTGTGGGCTACAAGGGGCGCTACCTTTTTCACTGCCACAATCTCGAACACGAAGACCTCGGCATGATGGCCGACTACGAAATTATTTAACGACGATGCGAACGATTGTTTTTTGTTTGTTCCAAGTTCCTGCCAACGATGTAGCGCGGGCGTCGCGCCTGCGAGTTCGGCGAGCGTCCCGCTCGTCGTTGGTTCCGGCGGCGAGACGCCGCTGGAACCCGCAGCCGAGGACGGCTGCGTTACTCGCTTTCTTCGCTACCGCGTGGTTCATCATGGCATTGATTACTCAAGCGCAGGTTCCACCCGCGAATGCTGCGACCGATGTCTCCGTTTCCGTAATCTCCACCAACCCGTTCGTCTGGGACGCGATGGAAAAATTCGCGAAGACGCCCGAGATGAACCGCAATGTCTCCTTTACGTTTTGGGTCACGAACACTTCCGCAGCCGAAGCTTCGATCATTCACACCGAGTCGTCTTGTGATTGCACCGTCGCCAAATTGCCGTCGCGCCCGTGGATCTTGCAGCCGGGGCAAAGTGGCCCGCTCGACGTGAAGATGAACTTGATGGGGCGGCATGGTCGCGTGACCAAGGAGATTTATGTCGGCACTTCTCACGGCGGGCAAGTGCTCACGGTGAACGCTGATATTCCATTGAGTCCCGCGCCGTTCAACGTGTCCGCCCGTCAGCGCGACATGATGGCGGCGCAGAAGGATCGGCAGGCCGTCTTCGGCGGCAGTTGCGCCGCGTGCCACGCTCTGCCGACGGTGGGGCGCACGGGAGAAGCGCTCTTCACGAAAGCGTGCGCCATCTGCCACATCTCCACGCACCGCGCCGAAATGGTCCCGGACCTCGCGGCGTTGAAGCAATCCACTACCGCGGAGTACTGGCGAACGTGGATCGCGCAAGGCAAGGAGGGAACGTTGATGCCAGCCTTCGCCCAATCTGCCGGCGGCATTCTGGACACCAACCAAATCGAATCGCTGGTCGAGTTTCTCGTGAAGAAATATCCTTCGAAGAACGAAGACCCCGCTCGCACCAGCGTCACCGACGCTTCGACTCCGGCTGTTCCTCTTCGATGAAGCTACCCGGGCGATCGCGCCCGCAGAGTCTTGCTCCTGAATCGCCGTGATGGACTCCCGTCCCTGGTTCCGCTAGATCACGCGCATGAAATTCCTCGTTCGCATCACCCTCGCGCTCTGGCTCGCCGTCATCACGGATTGCTTCGCCGCGTCGTCCTCGCATCAAGCCGTCGTGGATGCCGCGAAGCTGGCGGAAATTCCCCGGCGCATGACGCAGTTCGTCGAGAGCAATCAAATCTCCGGCGCGGTCACACTCGTGGCGCGGCGTAATGAAATCGTGACGCTCGATGCCGTGGGCGAATCCGATCTCGCCATTCATCGCAAGATGCGCACCGACGATTTGTTTTGGATCGCGTCTATGACCAAGCCCATGTCGGCCGCTGCCGTGTTGATGTTGCAGGACGAAGGCAAACTCTCCGTGGACGACCCGGTGCAGAAGTATCTCCCGGAGTTCACGAACCAATGGATGATCGCCACCAGGTCCGCCACGAACATGACGCTGGTGCGGGCGCCGCGCGCGATTCTCATTCGCGATTTGCTCACGCACACTTCGGGATTGAGCGATGTGCCTTCGCCGCGCCCCAACGCTTCGCTCGCGGAACTCGTAATGGCTTACGCGCAACAGCCGCTGAAATTCCCACCGGGATCGAAATGGGAATACTGCAACAGCGGCATCAACACCCTCGGGCGAATCGTCGAAGTGGTTTCAGGAACGTCTTTCGCAGGGTTTCTACAGAAGCGCGTGTTCGATCCGCTCGACATGGATGACACCACGTTCTGGCCGCGCGCAAGCCAGGCCAAACGTTTGGCGAGATCCTATCAACCCGGTGCCAACGGCGCGCTGGCGGAAACTGAAATCTTCTTTCTCAAAGGCGGCCTGAGCCATCGCGCGCGCACGGCGTATCCCTCCGGAGGATTGTTCTCCACCGCGCACGATATGGCGCGCTTTTATCAGATGATGCTCCACGAAGGGACGTGGCGCGGAAAAAGAATTCTCTCCCGCGAAGCTGTCGCGCAGATGACGCGCACGCAAAGCGGCGACATCAAAACCGGTTTTGTCGATGGCATGAGTTGGGGCTACGGATTCGCCGTCGTGAAAGAGTCGAAGGGAATCACGCGCATGATGTCACCCGGGAGCTTCGGCCACGGTGGCGCTTACGGCACGCAATCATGGGCCGATCCCAAACAAGACATGATCGTGATCCTGATGATCCAGCGCGCGAAGCTGCCGAACGCAGACGCTTCACCGATGCGCGACTCGTTGCAGGAAGCTGCGGTGAAGGCCATTGCTGCCTCGAAGGAATAGCAGTCTGAAGGCGTGATCGGAGTAAGGCTCTGTGAACCGCCGCGTGTGGATGACTGCCGCGCTATTGCTTGGAAGAATTCCCGGCTGACCGGCGAAACAGAACAATCACGTGCCCGACCTGCGTGATGACATTTGCCTTCACACTTTCCGCGAGCTTCGGCCCCAGCTCTTTCTTCCGCTCTTTGAAATCGTCGAATTTCACCTTCACAAGTTGATGATGGGTCAGCGCGTCATCGACGGCTTTGAGGAAAGCGGGACTGAGGCCGTCCTTGCCGACCTTGAGCATCGGCTTGAGCAGTTGCGCGCGGGCTTTGAGCGCACGGAGTTCACGATTGGGAAGTTCTTCAACCACGTGCGGAGTTTACGGCAACGCGACTTGAAGCCAACGATTACTTGATCTCGTACCTGCTTGCGCCTTGGAGAAATGGCCGCAGTAATCACTTGGCGGGCGTGCGCGTGCGCGATTGAATACCGAAAGCCATGCGTCCACTCATTTGCTTTCTTTCGCTCGCGCTCTGCGTTGCACTTCAGGCCGCACAATTCAAAATCGGCGCGCACAACTTCACGCTTCCCGATGGATTCGAAATCGAACTGGTGGCCGGTACGAATCTGGTGCCACGCCCCATCGAGGCGGACTTCGATGAGCAAGGCCGCCTCTACGTCACCGATTCCTCCGGCTCGAACGACAAAGTCGAAAAGCAACTCGCGGAGAAACCTCATCGCGTCGTTCGTCTCGAAGACACGGATGGCGATGGACGCTTCGACAAATCGATCACCTTCGCGGACAAGATGATGCTGCCGCAGGGCGCGATGTGGCTCGACGGTTCGCTCTACATCGCCGCGCCGCCGAGCATCTGGAAACTCACCGACACAAACAGCGACGGCGTGGCGGACGTGCGCGTGGAATGGTTCAAAGGCAAGACACTTACCGGTTGCGCCAATGATCTGCACGGCCCTTACGCCGGACCGGACGGTTGGATTTACTGGTGCAAAGGCGCGTTCGCAAAACAGACCTACACGCTGCCGAATGGAAAAGAATTTACCACGCGCGCCTCGCACATTTTTCGCGCGCGTCCTGACGGCACCGGCGTCGAGCCAGTGATGACCGGTGGCATGGACAATCCCGTGGGGCTGGCTTTCACGCCCGAAGGCGAGCACATTTTGTCCGGCACATTTTTTCAAAACCCCGAAGGCGGCAAACGCGACGGACTCATCCACGCGATTTACGGCGGCGTTTATGGAAAGGTGAACGACGTGCTCGAAGGCCATCCGCGCACGGGCGACCTGATGCCTATCATGACGCATCTCGGGCCAGCCGCGCCCGCGGGCTTGATGCGCTACGAGTCCGAAGTCTTCGGGAAGGAATTTCAGAACAACCTCTTCGTCGCCTGCTTCAATCTCCACAAGATCGTCCGCTGCGTGATGGAGCCGAGCGGCGCGACTTACAAAACCCACGACTCCGATTTTCTCGTCAGCGACAACACGGACTTTCATCCCACCGACGTTCTCGAAGATGCCGACGGCTCGCTCGTCGTCGTGGATACCGGCGGCTGGTACAAGCTCTGTTGCCCGACCTCACAACTCGAAAAGCCGGATGTGCTAGGCGGGATTTATCGAATCCGTCGCAAAGGAGCGCCGAGAATTGCTGATCCGCGCGGGCTAAAGCTGACGTGGAATGAATCGACTGCAAAGACACTCACTGCTTTGCTCGACGACTCACGCCCGGTTGTACGGAAACAGGCTGTTGCTGAACTGGCTGTGCTCGGAACAAACGCCATCGCTGCCCTTGCAGAGGTCATTCAGAATGCTCGCTCTATCGACGCGCGGCGAAACGCGGTCTGGAGTTTGACTCGAATCACGCACCAAACAGCAAGAGGCGCAGTTCGCTTGGCACTCAATGACTCAGACGCAAGCGTCCAACAGGCCGCGCTCAATTCAGTGGCTCTGCACCGCGATCCAGAAGCGTTGGCGAATTTGATGTGGCTGATCGATGTCGGGTCTCCGGCAGCGCAGCGCGAGTCAGCATCAGCCTTAGGGCGGCTTGGTGATCGACGTGCCATTGCCCAGCTATTCGCGTGCATGAAATCGTACGTACCGGACGATACTGCCGCTCGCGTGCTGGACCATTCATTCATATTCGCTCTCATTGAGATTGGGAACGCGCAGTCGGTTCGATCTGTCCTCAGCAAAGTGTCAGATCCCTCAAAGCGGAAACCAGATAGCGGCTTGGTTCCCCCAATGTCCGAACAAGAGATCGATCTGGCTTGGAAGAATATGCATCGTGCAGCGCTCATCGCCCTCGACCAAATGCCCGACGGCAATTTGGGGCCAGAGGAAGTTGTTCCATTGCTGGCCTCGACGAATTCACTGCTCAAAGAAACCGCGCTGTGGGTAATTGGCCATAATCCTGACTTGGGTGGCGAAATGGCGCGTTGGATTCAGGATTGGTTCAAGCCGATCAGTTCCGTGAGTGAACGCCCACAGTTCGCGGATATTCTCGCGCGCAGCGCTGGGCAGTTGGAGGTTCAACAGCGGATCGCCGAGATGGCTGGTCAACCCGCCTCGCAAGCCACGGCCTTGAGCGCGATGGCGCGCAGCCGGCTGAAAGAGATTCCTGCCTCGTGGAGTGAAGCGGTGCGCGCTGGTCTGCAATCGAAGTGGGGCGCGGCGAATCAGCGGCGGGCGATTTCTGCCGCGAACGCGTTCACCAGCGCGAAGAACAACGCCGCGGAACTGAACGCCGCGTTGTTGGCCTTCGCCCGCGACGCGGTGCACGCGAAGGAGTTGCGACTCAACGCCCTCGCCGCGTTGCCCGGCAGTGCCGTTGCATCCGACGCCAGCACCTTCGACTTTTTGCGCGCGGGACTTTCGCCCGCCAACTCCGTCGCCGAACGCAGCGCCGCCGCGAGTGTTTTGGCGAAAGCGAGGCTGAGTGAATCGCAACTGCTTTCGCTGGTTGAATCCGTGAAAGACGCGGGACCGATTGAATTGCCGAAATTGCTCGGCGCGTTCACTCGCGCGACGAATGAGAATGTCGGGTTTGCGTTAGTCCATGCGCTGGAGAATGGAAAGTCGATTGCCTCGTTGCGGGCCGAGACGGTGAAGCCGCACCTGACAAACTTCCCCGCCGCCGTGCAGCAGAAGGCAGATGTGTTGCTCGCCTCGCTCAATCTCGACGCGGCGCAGCAGAAGAAACACATCGATGAGATGCTGGCGTCGGCGAAGGGCGGCGACATCCGGCGCGGGCAAGCGATCTTCAACAGTCCCAAGGCGGCGTGCTCGGCGTGTCATGCGATTGGTTATCTCGGCGGCAACATCGGTCCGGACCTCACGAAGATCGGGACCGTGCGGAACGAACGCGATTTGCTCGAAGCCATTG
>DATHKK010000771.1:0-4378 GCA_035489355.1 Candidatus Limnocylindria bacterium | reverse complement strand
GCGCGGGATACGTCGGGAACACGCAGTGATGGACGATGAAGGACGAGGCGTCGAACGAGATGTATTGCACCGCGGGCGTCGCAGGCCACGTGCAATGATCGAAGAACACCTTGGAATTGTTCACGTGGATCTGCGCGTTGTGTCCGCCGACGGTCGTGCCGCCGATGGAATCAAAATCCACGTATGACAGACGGTTGTCGCCGGGTGCACCCAGGAAATCGAGGCTGCCCCAGTTGCCGGTGACGGCGGGATTCCTGCCGAAGCGAACGTGCTGCATCTCCGTCCCCTGCACGAGGAGGCGGCCAGTATCATTGAGGGTAATGCCCGCGCCCGGCGCAAAATAAACCGTGGTTCCCGCCTCGACCGTCAGGATCGAATCTTCGGGAATGAGGATGCGCGTGGTGACGTTGTAAGGACCGCCGGTCGCAGTCCAGGTCACACTTCCACTGATACTTTCCGTCACCAGCGTCACCGAACCTGAATCGTACCAGACATCGATGTAAGCGCGTTCGAACTCACGGCCATTCGCATCGAGCGATTGCACGAGCACGCGATTGATGCCGGGCAGCAGCGTCGCTGCGCCCGTCCAGCGTGCTTCCCAGGCGGACCAAGTCGCCGCCGCGCCATTGATGAGCACCGAGCGCGTCTCGACGGCATTCGCGAAACCAAACAACGTCGCGCTATCAACTGCCGAGCGCGGATAACCATTTTGAATCGGCAGCGACGCGTTGACGGTCAGGGCCAAGGGAATTTGCGCGAGCACGCCCGCGTTACGCCCGGCGGAAAAGTTTTTCATGTTCGCGATCACGCCGGGGTTGACCCAACTGCTCAGGTGCTGATCGAGCACCGAGCTGACTTGCGCCGGCGAAAACGCGGTGGCGATCAAATTGGTCAACGTGCGGAAGTAAATGGGCGCGAACTCCTGGCGTTTGAGGAAACGATTGATCACGGGCACCGCTGTCGCGCGAAAGATGCTGTCGTTCACATTACCCGCCGTGTCGCCCTGGCCAAACACCGTGTCGAAATCGTGGCCGAGCAATTGAAAACGCGGATCGATCAAACCGCGATACATCGCGAAATCGTCGCCGTTGCCGATGCCGAGGCTCGTTTCTTTGCTGTCGAGCAGCGTGAAGACCGCGAAGTAAGTCATCCACTGCGGCACGTTAACACGCGCCAGCGTCGCCGAGTCGTAGGTCGCGTCCGGAGTGTTGTTCAAGATATCGGTCAGGTTGATCAGATCGGACCAATCATTCTCGGAGCCATTGGCGGTCTTGCTGTAGCCGGCGGCGATGTAGGCATCGGGGTTCGTGCCCAGATACGCCAGGGTCGTCGAGTGCGCGCCGCTCGAGGCCCGGTAAATGTTTCCGTTCGGATCATCTGGAAAATGCCGATCCGCATAATCGCCGTCGGGAACTTCCGTTTCCGCAAAAGAGCCGAATTGCGGCGAGCCGGCGCTGGCAAGGTTGGCGTTGTTCACACGCAACTGCACCGGCTGTTGCAACTCGGCGTGCAGGCCCGACAGCGCCGAAAACACCGCGCCGGCGATCTGCGCGTGCGTGTATTGAGAATTGAGGTTCACCGCCGTTCGTCCTTTCCAGCGATAGTCGGCCGCGAAGTTCACGCGATAATTCGGGATGGCCGCGCCTCGACTGCCCGCGCCGCGCCGGCGGAACGACGCCGAGTGATGCTCCTCAGTAGCGTTCGCATCCACCGACACAAACGTCCCGTGCGCCGAGGCATCGCTGTTGCGCAAATTTCCCTGAATGCTGGCCAGGAACGCGCGTTCAGATTCCGTCATGATCATCCGGTAGAAGGGCTGCGTCCCGGAGTACGTAGAATTATCGACTTGATATAGCGCATTCGCGCCGTTCTCCGGAGGCAACACGCCGCCGCCCAGATCGGGCGCGTTGTTTGCGGCCGCAGGCCAGTGGCGATTCCGCGCTCCGGCGTCCGTCGCACTCACGTAGAATTCGACCACGGTCCCAACTCCTTGCGCCGGAATCGTGGCGGCAAACAAACGATCGCCCGCGAGATTATCGCCGTGCTCGCCGTCATCAAACATGACCAGCGAACTGAACGCCGGGGGAAAAGCCGAACTGGCGTTGCGGTAAAAGAGCGTCACTGTTAAACCGTTGGTCAGTTCATCCTCGATGCCTGCGGTGACGGTGACCGCTTCCGTCGAGCGCGGCACGAGCGGGAAGTGCAAAACGTTTTGGATGAACGGCGCGGTGTTGGCAGCGATCACGGAATTGGCCGTTCCCGGCGTGCCACCATTCACCGTGCTCGCGGCCCAATTTTGACCATACTGGTTCGGCATCGCGACGTTGATCAATTCCAGCGACATCCCATCGCCGTCGTGCGGCACCAGCCAGTCCCAGCCGCGCAAGCCAAACGCATCCGCCGATTCGCGCGCGCGCACCGCCCACTCGCCGCTGTCCGCGTAGGCCACAGCGTTCACTTCTTCTCCCGCCGCGTCGAGCAACTGAATTTCATTCTCGATGTTGCTCAGCTTGCCATTCCAATCGCCGATCACGTTTGCGACGCTTGGATATTGCGCGATAAAATTCGTCCGGCTCGCGGACACCACGAGATACTCGCCCGGCGCCAGAGCAACATTCGTAAACGTGAACTCGATGCCTTTGGTCAGCTTCCAGTTGTGAAGGTTGACGGCGTTGGTGCCGCGATTAAAAAGCTCGACCCATTCGCGCCCCACGTCCTCCGCCTCGGCCGCCGTGTGGAACGGGTGATACATGATTTCGTGAATTACGATGTCGCTCGCCTGCGTGGAAATTCCGACAAGGGAGAGGCCGATCAACGCCGAGCAGAGCCAGTTTTTCATAACTTTGCGATCAAAAGGGAACGTAGGCGCAACGCTGACGGAAAATTCCGCGGATTCAAGCCGCAAGATGTGACAAACGAGGCGAGCGGCGCGCATCTCGGGCGTGTCGCCGAAGCCTGCTGGTGGGGCGCGTCGCTCCGCGCGCGCCGCGCCCGAAGAAGAACGCTGTTGTTGGAAGGTTTCAACTCAATCGCGGCGCGCGCGGAGCGACGCGCCCCACCATAACCAAGAGATCACCTCACATCACCGCAGAACGTTGGAAGTTCAAATGATCCGATTTCACTCTGCCGAAGCTCGTTACAATTCCATCACGACACTTCGTGCGATTCGCGCATTGGGGATCGTCGTTGCGCAATCTTCACCGGTTTGACCTGACCGTCACTTGAACCATGCCGGGCGAGTCCGCATCGTATCGCGTATCGCCCAAGACATAACCAGACGTAGCCGTGTCAGTTGTCGCCGCGGCTACAAAACACGAAGTTTTTTATGCGCATTAAATATCTGACCGCACGGGACCGGCTGAACAGCCAGCCTGCATTCACCTTGATCGAGTTGCTCGTCGTCATAGCGATCATTGCGATTCTGGCGGCGCTCTTATTGCCGGCGCTGGCCAAGGCCAAGGACAAGGCGAAGCGAACCGTCTGCCTGAACAACACCAAGCAGTGGAACTACGCGTTGATCATGGACGCGGACGATAACGAAGGCGCTATGCGCAACAGCAGTCCCGTCCGTTACGCCGCCAAAGCGTTCACGCCGGGCGGGCGGCCAGGAGAGGAGCCGAACGGGTATTGGGTGGATCGAAAGATGTTCCGCGATCATTTCGTCCAGAACTACAGCATTCCGCGCCAACTCTTTTATTGCCCGGCGAATCCGTCGTGGAACCGGGATGATTTTTGGGACTGGCCCGGCGGTGTGGATACGGTCATGGGCTATCATTATTTCGCGGGCAACACGAATTTCTTCAAAAACCCAGCTCTGACGCGCGTGGTACCGCCGGGGCGAAATGCTTTTGCTCTGAAGACGGGCGACAACCCTTACTACACCGTGCTCATCGTGGATTTGGTGCGCAACCTGAATGGATCGTGGGGACGGCCTGGCGACACCGATCCAAACATACGCGGCGCCAACCATTACGATAACAACGCGCCCTCTGGAGCCATGCAAGGCTTCCTCGACGGACACTCCGAATGGGTAAGAGCCAAGGATCCGTGGATACGCTATCCCAAACTCACCATCGGAGGCGGGAACGTTTATTTCGACGGTGGTGATGAAAATCCATGACCTGTCTTGCTCCAACGGCATGAACCTCGCCGTATCGCTCGATACTAACTCAAAATCCAAACCAACCAACTCATGCACTCGCCTCTCATTTACATTCGTCGTGTTTCACCGCGAGCACTCGTCGCAGCCTTGCTTGCCCTGTTCGTGGGCTGGGTCCCGCGCGCGCGCGCGCAAGTGTTCGAATACGAGGGCTTCAATTACACCGGCGCCGCGTTGAACCTCCAAGATGGCGGCGTGGGATGGAACGGCGGGTGGACC
>DATHKK010000770.1:0-3002 GCA_035489355.1 Candidatus Limnocylindria bacterium | reverse complement strand
GTAATTGTGTCACTGCCGACCTCCACCCAATTCGATCCGTTGCTCGACTTGTAGCCAGTGAACGTGGTGCCGCTGCGCACGAGCCGCACCCAGTATGGCGCCACCACTCCATCCCCAGGGAACGTGTGCCCGCTGGCGCCGCCGGTGGTGATGCGTCTTTGGAACGACGAACCATTTCCCGGTGTCACGACCATCAAAGCGTGAATGGAATCGGCATTTAACGACTCGCGAATCATCACGCCCGATTTCGCCCAGGGATCAGTTCCCTGCACGGACACCACGCGCGCAATCACTTCCACGTTCCCCGTACAGCTTCGATAAACAAAATGGAACGCGTCCGCCGCGTCCCAGATGTCGTTGCCGCTGGCGCGAATGGTGAAGGCGCTGCCCGAGTAACACGCGCCGCCGGCCAGTCCCACGGTGCCAATATCCTGGCTGACAAACGGCGTCGGCAACGCGCCGCAGCCGCTTTGCGTCGTGGCGCTCGCTTCGGCCGAGAAAGCCGAATCGCCGCCCATGTTCGTCGCCCGCACGCGATAATAATAAGTCGTCGCCGCGCTCAGGCTTACGTTCGTATACGTCGTGACGTTCGCACCCACCGTCGCCATCTGTGCATACGTTCCACCCGCACCCGTCTTGCGCTCTATCTTGAATCCCGTCTCATTGTTCGCGTTGTCCATCCAGTTGATGCGAATCGAGGTCGAGGAAAGCGCCGTGGCCGCAAGCGCCGACGGTGCCGACGGCGGAAATGGGAACGTCGTGACGCTTGCTTCGGCAGAATACGCCGACGCACCGGAGGTATTCGTCGCGCGCAACCGGTAGTAATACTGCGTGTTCGCTGCGAGTCCCGTGTTTGTGTAAGTCGTCACGTTCGCGTCGGCGATTGCGACTTGCGCATACGTTCCACCTGCCCCGGTTTTGCGTTCGATGGCGAAGCCGCCTTCGTTGTTCGCATTGTCCGTCCACACGAGCCGAATGCGATTCGTCGCTTGCGCCGTGGCCCCCAGCGCGGAAGGCGCGACGGGAACCATCGATTGCGTGGTCGCACTCGCTTCAGTCGAAAACGCGGAGTCGCCCGACGAATTCGTTGCGCGGACCCGATAGAAGTAAGCGGTATTCGCCAGCAGACCTGAGTTCGTGAAAGCAGTGACGTTCGCCCCGGCCGTGGCTATCTGCGCATACGTGCCACCCGCACCGGTCTTGCGTTCGATCTTGAAGCCCGTCTCGTTGTTTGCGTTGTCAGTCCACGTGAGCCGAATCGAATTTGTGCTCAACGCCGTCGCGGCGAGCGCGCTGGGTGCGGCGGGCGTCGAAGCTGGCAAGTAAAGCTGCGTTTGCGGAATGATGGCCTTCGGTGTCGATGCGCTCGACCAGCTCAGCTTCGCTACCGCGCCGCCCGCGCCCTGGTAATACTCCATCGTGATGTCGTATTTCTGGTTCGCCGTGAGCACGAGGGTACCGCTGAACTCGGTATCCGGATGGTCTGTCCAGTCATTCACCAGTTGCACGCCGTTGACCCACAGCCGCGCGCCGTCGTCGGTGGACGTGTAGAAGGTGTAAGTCTCGCTCGCCTGCGGCTGCACCTGCCCTGTCCAGCGCGCGGAATAATTGCCTTGAGAGATCAAAGGGTCGGGCGACGTGCCGCTCCAGACAAAGTTCACCGTCGCATCCGTGCGGCTCAACACCGGCGAACCGCTCAGTCCTGTGTTGGTGAAGTAATCCCCTTTCAAACCCGTGCCCGTGCCACCGGCAGTGTAAGTGATCCGCACATTGTCGATGAATATGGTGTTATCGCCGCCGTTCAGATTGGACGCCTGAAACGCCACTTCGCGGCTGCCGGCCGCCGTCGTGAAAGTGGTGGAGTACTCGGTGTAGCTTGTCGCCGACTGGGGCGGCGCGAAGGCGCCGACGCTCACGCTATCGATCTCAATGTTCCACGTTTGCCCGCTGGACCCACCCATGTTTCTCTGGGCCGCCGAGAAAGTGATCGTGTAAGTGACGTCGGCGCTGAAGCCGGCAATGGTTTGAGAGATTCGCCCCGAACCCTGAATGAACGCCACCTGCACACCCTCAGGCGCATTAGGATTGTTGCCGGTAAATCCGCTGCCGTTCCCGCTCATCCCGCCGCCATTGACGAGCGCCCATGTCGCACCACTCGGCGCGTATTGGAACTGTCCACTGCCCAAAATCGGGGTTTCAAAGCCGGAATTGGGAACAGTGAGATTCGCCGGTGACGCGCTGAACACGAACGCGAGCAGTATCGCTGACATCGCGATCCGTGAAGCCCACGCCCAATGGTTGAAGCTGCGTTTCCGTACCGCCGTGTTGGTCTTGAACATGATAGTCCTCCTTCGCCGTTTTGTTTCGGGATCGGCTGATGGTGCCGGCAACGCGAGGAAACTTCTCCCGGTTTTGGCCAGCGCTTTTGCTGTTTTAGCCAGCGGGCTGAAACGCCTTGTGCGCGTAGTCGCGCGGAGACATGCCCATCACAGTGCGGAACGTGGAATTGAAATGACTTAGACTCTCGAATCCCACGGCCAGCGCCGTCTCGGAAACATTTCGCCCCGGTAACCCGAGATGGTCGAGCGCGCGATGGATACGATAGAACTGAAGATAGCGCGACCATGGCATCCCGATTGTGTCGTGGAACAACTGCTTCAGCCGCGATTCACTGACCCCGGCATGATGAGAAAGCGCGTGTGCATAAACCGGCTCGTGAAAGCGCTCGTGCAGATAATTCAGCGCCCGTTCCAACGACCGCCAGTCTGTCGCCTGCTCATCGTTGGCGGGCGACGTTCCCTCCCGTTGTTCCCAGCGCATCACGTCCACAATCATGTTGATGAGCAGGGAACGCAGCTGCATTTCACGACCGAGGCCATTGGCCTCAAACTCGCGAATGATTTCGCGAAAACATTCCAGGGAATGCTGACGCCGTTTCGCCGGCAGCCGTACAAGATGCGTTGCAAGGTTTTGCTTCATGGTGAAACGCCGCAAAATCCGTG
>DATHKK010000769.1:0-4981 GCA_035489355.1 Candidatus Limnocylindria bacterium | reverse complement strand
CGAGAATGAATGTATCGCGCGGCTTCTCCATTTCCCTCGCGATCATCGTCGTGGGAATGGATTTCTCCAATCCGTCGTTTTCTTCCTTCCACCTATCGACATCGTCGGAGAGCTGTTTGTAATCCGGCGAACTCAGCCGGCGATACACCGTGCGAATCTTCTTTTGCTGTTCCGCGTTGAACTTGCTTGTGGCGGCAAACATGGCCGCGACATCCGAAGGAAGAGCATCATCGTCGAGGCCTTTCTTGAAAGTGAAGTAAGCCGCGCCCTGCGTCGTAACGATCTTCCACAGAATCTTGTTCTCACCTTTTTTGAGATCTACCGCCACTTTCGTCGGCGCTTCATTCTCCTTCTCCTTGGTCGTGCGTTCTTTTACCAGCTTGCCGTTGACCCACAGCTTGAACAAATCATCCGCGCGCAGGCTGAGTTCAACCTGCCGCGCTGCCGGCATCTTGAGCGTGCGATAAAGATAAAAAGCCCCGTGCAGTCCATGCAGATCCTGCACGAGGAGATTCGCTTTGCCGTCATTGAAGTCCGGTTTAGCGTTCCATTTGATTTCGTCGCGCACTCCGGCGTAAGCCTTCTTCAAATCAATTTCCTTCTCCGGCTCAAAGACGTTGGTCAGTCCGGCGGCGGTATTCTCGGTCTTGAAAGGCCCGACCACTTGCCACGGTTCCGACTTGGGCGGAGCGAGCAGTTGGACCAATTCCTGATCCTGCGCCGCCGACAAACGAAAATGTCCAACGGCGCGTTTGCTCGTGGAAGCTTCGTAACGAAGCCGCACCGTTAGCGTCCCGTTCGACTTCACACTGACTGGTTCCGTCGGAAGGAACAGGGCCGCGTGTTGGTCCGTCACACCGTTCGTGTCCGCCTGCCAGCCCGTTTCGGGTTTGCCGTCGATGGCCAGTGCAGCTTCGTTGCCCGCCCGAGCCGAGTCAGCGAGTGCCTGGGTGAATTTGATCTTTGTCGGCTTCGTATTGGTTCCCGGGTAAGTGATTTCCGCTTCGAATTCAGACAGGCGAAAATTTCCATCATCCGCGCGCGCTGAACTCTTCTGCGGCAACGATTCGTGCGGCAACGTCTGCAACCGCACCGCCGCCAGCACGCCGGTGTTCACGGGCAACTTTACCTCATAGCTGTCCTTCGGCGGGTTCGTGCCTCGTGCCAGCACGGTGAAATCCTCCGCGATCGTGAACTCAGTTCCATTCGTCGAAGCAACCGTCTCCGGCTTGAGCGTGCTCCAACCCTCGCTCAACTTCCCGCGCCACTTCGCTTCCCACTCCGGTTGCATCTTGTCGAGTTCTGATATCGGCGCGTCGAGTTTCGTGCGTCCGTCGGCGAGCAGCTTCTTCAAGTCCTGCTCGCGACTGGATTGTTCCGGCGTCGGCACCTTCATGAACGGCGCGGGGTTCGGCACGTTCCCGTCCATCACCGACTCGTTCAAATTGTTGAAGATGGCGTAAAGCCCATAGTACTCGCGGTGCTGAATGGGATCGTACTTGTGCGTGTGGCAGCGCGCGCAGGTCATCGTCAGACCCAGCCAAATCGTGCTCGTCGTTTCCGTGCGATCGAAACTGTACTTGCTCTGATATTCCTCGACGATGGCGCCGCCTTCACCCGTGCTCAAATTGCAGCGCACATAGCCGGAGCCAATTTTCTGGTCGATCGTGGCTTCCGGCAGCATGTCGCCTGCGAGCTGTTCCGTCGTGAACTCATCGAACGGCATGTTCTTGTTGTAAGCATTGATGACCCATTCGCGGTACTTCCACATGCTGCGATCCGAATCGATGTGATAGCCGTGTGAATCGGCGTAGCGCGCCGCGTCCAGCCAATAGCGTGCTTGATGCTCGCCATAGCGCGGCGATTCCAGCAAACGATCCACGACCTTCTCGTACGCCTGTGGCGACTTGTCCGCGAGATACGCATCCACTTCGTCGGGCGTCGGCGGCAACCCGGTGAGATCCAGAGTGGCCCGGCGAATCAGCGTTGGCTTGTCCGCTTCTGGCGCTGGCTTGAGTCCTTCCTTGTCGAGACGCGCCAGGATGAAGCTGTCGATCTCATTGCGCGCCCACTTCTTGTCTTTCACTGGCGGCAGGGCCGGGCGCTTCGGCGCTTCGTAAGCCCAATGCGTTTGCCACGTCGCGCCTTCAGCAATCCAACGCTTTAGCAAATCGATCTGCACCGGCGTGAGCTTCTTACCAGTCTTCAGCGGCGGCATGATTTCGTCTTCGTCTTTCGACGTGATGCGTTCGACCAGCTTGCTGTTCTTCAAGTCACCGGGAACGATGGCAAAGTCGCCTGACTTCGCCGCCTTGAATGCCTCATCCTTCACATCGAAGCGCAGCTTGCCTTTGCGCGCCTTGTCGTCGGGACCATGGCAGGCAAAGCAATTGTCCGAAAGCAGCGCGCGCACATCGCGATTGAATTCAATCTTCGCTGCCGTCGCCTTGTCCTTGCTGGCCGCCGAGCAAAGCTGCGCCGCCGCCAGCAGGGCGAACCAACTAAACTTGATAACTTGTTTTGCCATCATCCGATTGTTTCCGGGAATTCCCGTGAAGCTAAGCGCAACACGCATCGGAATCGACGACGAACTTCGCCGCGCTATTGAATTTTTCAGTGAATGCTGCATTTTGCCCCTGCGCGTTCGCGTTTCCTGGCTCGCTGGACAGCCAAGTCGTTTTGAACTACTCATCTTTCCTCACTATGAAATTGGCCAAAAAATTTGTGGAAATCGTAACGCTCGCCGCAGGTGTCGCGCTCGTAGCGGGTTGCAGCACCGCTGGCGTGAAAAACCCGTCTGCCACGGGTGTCACTGAATTGCGTGGAGATGAAAAAGGCTTTGTCGGCGGCACGGGCGTCGAGTCGCAGGACGTATTGCGCGTCAGCGACAAAATTGCGCGCGGCATCCTGAGCGCGCCGCAGATTGCCAATGCAACCACGCCGCCAGTCATCGTGCTCGACCCGGTGCTGAACGAGACGCGGTTCCCAATCAACAAGAACATTTTCCTCGATCGCATCCAGGCGCAGTTGATTTCAAAGGCGGCGGGCAAGGTGACTTTCCTCGCGCGCGAACGTCTGGCGGCGTTGGAAAAAGAACGTGAGATGAAACGCACCGGCGCCGTGACGGCGACGAGTGATGCGCGCGTGCAGGAATTCAAAGGTGCGGATTATTTTCTGACCGGCAAGCTTTCGGGCATGAGCACGTCTAGCCGCGGTGGCGTGAGTGATTACATCCTCTACACCTTTCAACTCATCGATGCCCGCACCAGCGCGATTGTTTGGGGCGGTGACGATGAGATCAAGAAACAGGCCCAATCCGACGCAGTTTATCGCTAGGCAGCTCGCGTCTTCATGACGAAGCTTTATCCAATCCTTGCTGCCGTTTTGCTCGCGGCGGCTGGCTGTGCATCCACGAAACAGTCGCGTCCTCCGCTGACGGGTGATGTGATCGTCGATGGCAAGAACTACATCGCGTCCGGCCCGAAGAAGGACCGCGTGCTGTGGGAATACCGCGTGGGGTTGGCGGCGATGCGGCGCGGCGATTACGAGGAAGCGAAACGTCAGTTCGACGACGCCATCCTGCGCATCGGCGGCATCTACACCACGGACGCGGACGCGAAAAAGGCCCGCAGCTTTTTTCACCAAGAGGCCAAGAAGACCTTCATCGGTGAACCGTACGAGCGCGTCATGGCGTATTACTATCGCGGCATTCTCTACTGGATGGATGGCGAACGAGACAACGCCCGCGCGTGTTTCCGCAGCGCGCAATTCCAGGACGCGGACACCGAAGGCCACGAGTACGCGGCGGACTATGTTCTCCTGGATTACCTCGACGGCTTTGCGACGGCGAAACTTGGCGGCGACGGCTCGGATGAATTCAATCGCGCCGTGAAGAATGCGCGCGGCGGTTCGCAGCCGCCTCAGTATTTCAAGAAAGCCAACGTATTGGTCTTCCTCGACTACGGCAAAGGCCCGAGAAAATACGCGACTGGATCGCACGCGGAGCAATTGCGTTTCGGCGAACAACCTTCCGTCTCGCGCTCGGTCGTTCTGCGAGTTGGCGCTCAGGAATTCCCGCTCGTTTCCTATGATGACTTGCAATGGCAGGCCACGACGCGCGGCGGTCGCGTGATGGATCACATTCTCGCGAACAAGGCCGTGTTCAAAGATGCGACGGGAGGCGCGGCCATCGCGGCGGCAGCCACCAGCGTCGGTCTCGCGCATCATCGCCAGGGCGAGGCGGCTCTGATTGCTGGAGGAGTAGCGATCGTGGCGGGCATTCTTTCCGCGACGACGACGCCGGAGGCGGACACTCGCTCGTGGGACAATCTTCCGCGCTATCTGAGCTTTGCCGGGCTGGACTTGCCGCCGGGCCAGCACACTCTCGCCGTTGATTTCCGCGATGCGGGCGGACGGACCGTCACGACAAAAAATGTGTCCTTCACCGTTCCGCCCGATTCCACCAAAGACACCGTCCTATTCGTCAGCGAACACAACACTTGAACTTATGAAAACATTTGCCCTCTTGCTCAGCCTGATTTCCGCCGCCGCGCTCTTCACCAGTTGTTCAACCGGCGGCGCTTACGAGCCGAAGAACGCCACGAAGTTCAACCAGGAAGACACCTCGAAGTTCGTCCTGTTGGACGCAGGCGCGCAACGGTCCGTCACGTGCAGCGGGCTTCAGACCGGCCGCACCGCCGATGGCCGGCTGAAAGTGTCGGCGAACCTGCGCAACCGGGAAAATCGCCGCATCGAAGTGCAGGCGAATTGTGTCTTCAAGGACGCGCAGAATTTCACGTTGGACGAGACGCCTTTTCGTCCGGTGTTCCTCGATGAGAACGCGACGCAGGGAATTTCCTTCGAGGCGTTCAACACCAACGCGGTGAACTACACGATTCGCGTGCGCGAGGCGCGGTAGCCATTGATCAGTGAAGGGGAATCAGTGAAGCGGTAATCCCACCGCCCGGCCAGATGACCAAAT
>DATHKK010000768.1:0-5066 GCA_035489355.1 Candidatus Limnocylindria bacterium | reverse complement strand
AGTCGCCGCGGTAATCGATGCCTTTTTCGAACTCACCGATGAAACGCGGCGCGAGGCTCACGACATTCGGCATGCGGCGGCGTTTGAGTTCCAGACCGACGAACAAATGGTCGAGCGGGCTGGTGACAGATTCGGTTTCATCGACGGAGACTTCGATTTCGAATCCGCGCCCGACGCAGGCTTCCTTGATCGCGGCGGCGACTTTGGCGGCGTGATGAATGGCGCGCGCATACTTCACCGCCCCGCGGAGCAGTTGCTCGCGGCTGAACCGAAGCGTGAGCGCGCCGATGTCAAAGTCCTTGTCGAGGTACAGAGCTTCCCACGCCGCCGAGTCCCAGACGCCGTCGTTGTACTGCTGTTGAACGGCGGCGGCCAATTCGCTCTCGCTCATCCGGTCCGCGTCGTTCACCACGAACGCGCTCGGGTCGATCGTGAAAACCGTGAAGCCCGCTGCGCCAGTTTTTTTCACGTCCGCCTCGGTCTTGTGATGGTCGGCGTCCGCGCCCCAGGGCTGAGTCCAGCCGAGTTTCGCGAGAGATTTCTGTGCCGCTTCCATGACGTCCGTCGGCGTGCGTTGCGTGCGTTCCATCTCGCGCACCGATTGCTGGGCGAAGATGGGCGCGAAATCCGTCTTGGCGATGGCGGCGACGTGGCCGGGCGTGGCGAGTCCAAGGCGATCGCCGAAGCCGAAAGATTTCTTGAGTCCGAGAACCGTGGGTTTGGGCAAATTCACGGCGGAGGTTTTTAGACAGAATCAAAGGAATGCACAGAATATTCTTTGGCGCTCTGGTAGCCGGCGTCCTCGTCCGCGGGTTAGCCGAGCGTCTGCTGGCATTTCATACTGCGGCGAGACGCCGCCTGACCCGCAGCCGGGGACGGCTGCGTTACACCGCGCGCTTTCAGGCGTTCAAGGCGTGACAGTTGCGAGGCGATGCGAAGTCGGCCGTGCGTGGCAAAAGCTATTCCTGCCGATTCCAAAACCGCGTTTCCACACGCAAGCGCGCCTTAATGCCAGGTGGCTTGGGCTGTTCCACCGGAATCTCAATCGTCATGTGATGGTCTTCGCCCGGCACCACGCTCGCCATTTTTACGCTGCTCGGATCGCTCGCGAACCGATATTCGACTTTCCACGTTCCCTTGTTAGTGACCGGCGGAGTCGCTTCCAGGATCACCATGTCGCGGAACAGGTAGCCGCCTTCGAAATGGTTTTTGAAAAAGAGCACGCCATCCACTTCATATTCCGGCACGCGCACGCACAGGTCCGCGGCGAAGGCCAGCGTCTTGCCCGTCTGGCTCTGGCCCATGTCGAGAAACACGTTGAAGAGCATTGGGCTGGCTTTGCGGTCAGGCGCTCGCTCGCTCTTTTTGGAAGCCTTCGGGAACAGTTCGTCGAACTTGCGGAAGATGGCGCTGTTCTCGTTCACGGTGCGGCGGTGCAACTGCCACGGCTTGCCGCGAATGCTCACCGCCACTTCGAACAGATATGATGCGCGCACTTCCTTGCCATTGTCCTTTTCCTTTTGCACCGCCGGCGGGAGAGTGAGTTCATCCACATCGAGATAACCATCTGCCCGCACGTCGCCGAAGAGAAACCGCGTCAGGTTCTGATAACCTTCCTCGCTGTTCACGATGCCATAAAACCCGGAGTGGCTGCGATGCACGAACGCTTGCGGAGACTGAATGAATTCCTTGCCCTCGCGACTCCGTGTCGTGGCGTTTGAAATGCGCACCAGTCCATCGCTCGCGTCGCCCACGGCAAAGCTCGAAAGTCCCGCCGCGGCTTTGTAATCGCCGGGATTCGTACCCACGAGATTGAACACGCGGCGGGGATCGAAGTTCGTGATGATGTCCACATTGTCTCCGTCGCGCTGCGGTTTGCTCAGCCCGAGCAGGCTCGCGATCTCGTCCCGATTGAACGTGTTCATCCCGTAGAGCTTGAACCAGTTCGGCACATTGCCCAGCACGCCCACCTCGATGCCATTGTGCGGCGTGGCGTAGGTGAAAACTTTGTCCACGAGCTTGCGCGCCTTCGCATCTCCGTAGGTTGGATTTTGCAGAAAGGTGCGGCACACCAGTCCACCCATCGAGTGCGCGACGAGATAAACGCGAAACTGATCGTAAGGCAGCTTGCCCATCGCCCGTTCCTCCGCCGTGATCACTGTCTTGGCGCCGTCCGGATAAATACGATCGCGCAAATCGAGGATGATCTGCCCCAGCCCGGTGGCGAAGCGCTTCATGTCCGGCTTCTCGCCCGTGCCCAAATCTTCCGACGACGGCTCGTAGTAACGATAAATGACGATGCTGCGGTACGGCACCGGCAGAACGGCTTCCGCGGGGTCGAGGGCGCGGGCGTCCGCCACGCGGTCCGCGCCATCTTCATAAACATCGTCGTAGCCGAACTGCTTCAAGAGGCGCACGAGCGGCGATTCGAAAAAGTATTTCTTCACCGTGCCGTTCCAAAGCTGGCGCACCTTGCACGAGCCGATGTTGAAGCCCATGTAAGGATCGGCCACGGTGTCTTCGATTTCGTTTTGCGTCATGGCATAGCCACGCACGTAGATGATTGGATGAAAGGCGTTTTCCTGCATTCGTATCTCCTTGTGATTTCAACGACGGCAAAACCATGTGCCAACGTTTTGCGCCCGGCCAGAACAAAGGTGCTTTCTCGCTTCCTCAGTCTCAAGACGCGCTCACCGCGACGCAAGTAAGCGCTGTAAACATGCCGCGAATCGTGCTACTCATAGCGGCTCATGCATCCATACCATTGCCGGGTGTCTCCGGTCGCGATTCGGCGCGCCGTCGGATTTCTTTGCGCGTGCGCTTATTTTCAAACTGTCATGGCCGCCAATGTCGGGATCGTCCGTTTGGATCGCACGGGGCAACTGACCTGGAGCAATACCTTCCCGGCCGGCGTGATCACGATTGAAACGGCGGACAAGCTCACGGGAATCGCGACCGGCCAATGGTCCATCGGCCGCAGTTACTTCACCTCGAATTCCACGGGTACGGTTACGATGCCGCTGTCAGCGAGTAATACTTTCGTGCGCCTCGCGTCCGTGGACATTTCCACGAATGCGCCGCGGCATTACACCAACCTGCTGGAGTCCTACGGCATTCTCGAAACCGTCGCGGGCAGCGGGGCCTCAGATACGGATGTGGATCATTGGTCACCGAGCTTCGAAGGCGCGTGGGCGACCAATGTGAGTCTTTCCCGGCCACACATCTCGTTTGGCGATCCGTGGGGCAACGTTCTCATCGTGGATCAGCGCAGTTCTTCTGTGCTCAAAGTGACACCCGAAGGCCGGCTCTTCACGTATGCCGGCACCCATACCGCAGGGGACAACGGCGACACGGGCTGGGCCACGAACCTGCACCTGAACAATCCCAACAGCGGCTGGATGGGCGGTGATGGTACATTCTACGTTCTCGACACTTTGAACGGCAAGGGGCGCAAGGTGGACACCAATGGCTGGATGACCACGCTGTTCACGACCGCGCCGATGGGCGATGGACGAGCGTTCTGGGTGAAGAGCGATGAGTCGGTGGCTTACTTCGGCTCCGGCCCCACGGAAGTTACCAACTTGAACCGATGGACTTCCAACGGGGTGATTACAGTCGTGCGTTCGGGCTTCGGCGACATGGGCAACATCATCGGCGATGAGAACACCGGCGACCTTTACATCAGCGATCGGAATGCGCACCGCGTCTATCGCTTCACCACCAACAGCGGCAATGGCGTGCTCACTCCCATTGCCGGGAACGGTACCCAGAACAACCAACCGGGCGGCGGAGACGGCGGCTCTGCTTTATTGACTGGCCTGAAATTCCCGCGCTCCGTCTGGTTCATTCCCAACGGCGGCTATTTCATCGGCGAGCATTCTCCCGGCAATCGCATCTGGTACGTCGATCAAGCCGGCATCATTCATCTCTGGATGAACGGCAGCGACGCCAACCACAAAAGGGTGGGGGATGGCCAATGGTTCTACGCGAATCCAGCGACGCCAAAAGTCTCGCGGGTCCGGTGCGCCAACACCGATCCCTTTGGCAACTTGATCGTCACGGAAAGCAACTATGGCTACGTGCGGCGAATCAAATTCCAGCGCCTTGTTCCTTGAACTGAAAACATAATGAGAAACTACTTTGTCCTTTTGCTCGTCAGCTTTTGCTTTTTGTCTGCTGACTCGGCTTCGGGTTTCACCACCAACGATCTCGGTTCACAGCATCATCTTAAACTTTTCACGCAGCATGGCTACCTGCCGGGTGTGCCGGTGCTCGTCCGCGTCGAAGTTCGGAACGCCGCCGGGCCAGAGCGAAATCTCTGGGATGCGCAAGCGACGTTGAACGTGGACGATCCCGGCGTGACGCTTTCGACGAATCGCGTCACTTTGCGTAATGGCCTCGGCAGCATCCTCGTGGCTTTTCGAGGCGGCACTGATTTCAACCTCACCGCCCGTGTCGGCGCGCTTGAGGCGACGCGGTCGCTGGTTTCATTAACCAATGTCGCCGTGACCAGCGTGGGCGGAACGCTCTCCGGTTCCAACGTGTGGACCGGAGTTGTTCGCGTCACCAATGACGTCACGGTTCCGGCGGCGGCGACGCTGATCATTCTCTCGAACACCTTGGTGCTGCTCGACGGCACGAATGCCGCCACGGTCGCCAACGATTTGCTTATCAGCGGCAAGATCGAATCTCTCGGGACGGAAGAGGATCCAGTAACGATCACGTGTAGCCAGACCAACACGATTTTTCGCTGGGGCCAGATTCGACACAATTCGGCACAGCCCTCGCTCTATCGTTGGACCAGCATCACGCGCGCTGGCCGCGCCGTCGGCGAAGGTCACACCGGCACCGCGCCCATTCTGCGGCCCAACAATTCCACGATTCGTTTCGAGAACTGCAACCTCACCGATCACGCTGAAGTCGTGCGCGGAGCCAACGGCTTTGGCACTCCAGGAAAAATCGCGCAAGCCAGCGGATCGGATCTCACGTTCATCGGCTGCCTCTTTCAACGCGCGCGCATGGGACCGGAAATCAACGGCACCGCGCTGTTGCTCACCAACACCTGG
>DATHKK010000767.1:0-9495 GCA_035489355.1 Candidatus Limnocylindria bacterium | reverse complement strand
CGTGAACGTGTCCGACGTTGTGAACGTGAGTTGAACCTCATCGTTCACCGTCGTCACCGCGACGGCGCTGCCCGCCGCAAATCCCGCGCTGGTCAATCGTGTGTTGATCGCGCTCGCTACTGACGATGGCGCGTAGTCCGCCGCATTCGTCAGCGTGTTCAAGCCCGCGATGACGTTGGTGCGCACAATGTTGAGATAGCGAAATGGCGCCACATTGTTGGACCACGCGACGGCGAAGCTTCTTCCCACGAGCGGCAGTGTTTCCTCGAAGACTTCATCGACGAGATTGTTTTCAATTCCCGCGAGTACCTGGCTCAAACCCGCCTTGAGTGAATCGACTTCGCTCTGCGTCACGCGACTGTTCAGGCCCGCGGGAGAATAGGAATGCGCATCTCTACCTCGCGCGAATCGTTTGAAAAGTCCGGGCGTGCTGGCGCTCATAGATTTCGCGGGCGAACTACGGAGGACTTCGGCAGATTCGAGCTCGCGAGTCTGAATTTTGAACCTCGCGAGTCCTTCATAAGCCGTGGCTTCAACGGGAAGCTCGTCGAGAAATGCGAACTCGCGGTCGCCTGTTGTCAGCGTGATTACCTCACGGTCGAAATTGTTTTTGGCGGCTTGGCGGCGGGGAGAAACGATTGGTTCCGTGATTTCATCGCGGCCTGGAGCTGCTTCGACGGGATTTGGTTTCTCAACCTGAGGCACGATAATCGATCCGGCAGGCGACAAGATAAGCGCAAGGACCACCGGCAGCAGGCATCTCTTCATCGCACCTAGAATTGCTGCGGTAGAAATGGAAAAGCCAGATTTTTGCCGCAGTCGAACCTGACCGTAGCGTAGTCGAGGACGGCTGCGCTACGGTCAGGTCATTCTTCGGCCATGACTTTCGCGAAGGCGCGTCGGAGAGCTGGGTTAGTGGAGAAGGCTTTTTGAAATTCCGGCGATGCCAAATCAAATCCTCGCTGGCGCGCGAGGGCGGCGGCTTGAATCGCCACCGCATCGTCGTATTCGCGAAGAGACTCGACCAGTTGCTGCGCGTCTTTCGCGATGTTCACCAGACGCCGGGCGTAGTCACGAGCGGAAGAGAATTTGCCGTCTCCATCCGCGTCGATGCGGATGGGATTGGTCGCACCGATAACGAGCGGAGTCCAGCGGGGTGACGAAGATTGATACGGCTTCGAAACAGGCCAGTGCGGCGCGGTGACGCCGGGGCCAGTCGCGATTACCACGAGAAAGACATCCTGTTTCGGGCGAGGGACGGTCCATTCCACCTCATAAGCAACACCAGCAACGGGTCGCGTGGAAATTTCTGACAGATTAGTGGTGCGAATGCTCACACCGTTGGAGAACAGCTCCACGCGGTCACATTGAATCCATGAGGGGGCAAGAACTGGAACTTTGATCGTGAGGGTGGGGCCGACATTCGTAGCGAGATCTCCAACGCTGAAACGATCATTGATGCGCATCATCGGCAGCAAGCCGAGACTCACGTAGGCGCGTCCGCTCTTGAGGCTTTCGCACGCCGCGGCCACGTCGAGCGCGCCGGGATTCTTATCATCACATTCGATGTAGGTTCGACCTTGGCCCACGATGTAGCGGCTGACGTCGTGACCATCGCTCGAACCGACTGCGGTGATGCGATGGCCGGCATTCAGAAGTGCAAACCAATCGTTGAAGACGCTCATGAAGTCGGACTGCATCGCGCTGGAATTGATCAACTCCATGGCATCGAAGCGAAAGTCGAACGGCCAGCGCGCCTCGCCGGTGATGCGGTTGAAGTTGGTGCGCGCGAAAGGCTGAAAGCCGGTGTGAAGGTTGCGCGGATGGTTGAACACGACCACTTGCACGCCCGGCGTGGCGCGAAACGAATCGAGCAGAGTCGTCCAATTTGTCTCGCGATTGCCCGGCAATTTTGCGCCCGCCGCCACCGGGAAAATGTTGAAGTGCCCGACCCGCGTCGTGACTTCATCGCCGATTACGGGCGTGAAATAGCTGCGAGTGCGCGTAGTGCTTGCCGCTGGTTGAAGATCCACCGCGACGTCGTGGTCGGTCGCAATGGCCAACTCGATTCCTTCGCCCGCGAGGGTGATGGCGCGTTCCTCGACGCTCGCATCGCCGTGCCGGCTGTAAGTGAAGGTGTGGACGTGCGTGTCGCAAGTCACCAGGCCGTGTGTCTGGACGTCGCGGCGGAGTTGCAGCCGAACCACACGTCGCTCACCAGCTGCCATCGTGATGTGGCTGGTCGCCAAACTGAATTCGAATCCGCGCGTCGCGCTGACAACGTAATTTCCCGCTCGCAAGTGAACCAACGCACGACCATCGCCCGTGTAAACGACGCCGGGACGCACCGCGACCACCTGATTCGTCGGTGCCATCAATGCGGCCAGTGTATCATTCGTGTGAGCGATCGTAAGGCGGCAAGGCGAAGCACGACCCGACTCAGAATCTGTTACTTCCACCTCGACTGTGCTTTCGCTTAACGCCGTCTTGAGCGGTTGTGGAATCAGGCGAATGTCGCCAACACGAATATCATCATTCTCGCCGGGCGGGATGATTGAAAGGACGTTGCTCCCATTTTTCAATGAGCCGGTCGGAAGCGGCAAGGCGAAGTCCAGTGGCGCCTCCATCGCGAAAAGTGTTCCGACTCGCTTGCCGTTCAGCTCCCCGCGCCAGTCCAGCTTCACGTCATCCTGCCAGAGAAGGAGCGTGTATTCGGTCGCATTGCTGGGCGCGCTGAAGGCAACGTCGAGCCGTTTTCCGTGGGGTTGACTGGCGGCGAATTCCTCCCATTCGGCATTCGATCCAGAACGCAGATGATAGCGCCGCTCGTCGAGCGTCGGCAATGCTGCTGAAAGAGCCAGAGCGCCGAACGCCACGAGACAAGCGAGCGTCTTCATGAGCGAGGCGATCAACACTTCACACGGCCGTCGGGGAGAATCTGACAGTAAGCGGGCGGAAGGTCGGGCGGGCGATCCGCGGCGGCTTTGCGGACAAAGTCGAGAATGCGCTGGTTATCATCACCGGCCGCCCAGACTTCGCGCAGAAAATCCGCGGGATGAATTCCGTGTTCGCGCAGGAAGCCGCGGTCGCCGCCACAGCAGTACATCAGTTCGGGCGGCATTTCTCCACGCAGCTTGGCCCTGGCTTTCTCGATGATGCGCGGGAGCCAGTCGATGCCGCCAAGCTCTGCGCCTTTTGACGGAAGAGCATCTATGGCAATGACGCGCGTTCCAGGTTTGCTCTTTTGCACGCTGATGAAGTATTCGCGCCGCGTGGCGGTTATCAACAGCGTCGTCTCCACTCCCGGATCGCCGCCGTGGAAAGTGTCTTCGACGAAATCAAAGATCTCCTGCGGCGTGGCGCCGATCTCAGCGAGGAACTTGTTTTGAACAAGATCGAACATCGTTTCGGCATCGCGCTTGCCCGCCCGGTAAGCGTCGAGACCGTCTTCGAAGAGTTCGCGAAATTGTTTGGCCCAGTTGTAATTGTCCACGGCGCAAACAAAGCACAAGTTAGGTGAAAGCACCAAGCTTCAACGTGTGGCATCGGAAATGACCGTCAGGAGAGCAAAATCCCCTCCCGCGACCGTGAATTTCTGAGCGGGGCCAGATGGCCGTCTCGACGCGGGCTGAAGAGATTGCTTCGGTTTGCCGATGACGATGGCATGGCAGTGAATTCATTTTGCCACGCGGGCGTTCCTCGCCGCAGGGTGCGAAGGGGCGTGCTGTGGGCCGCGTTCTTTCTATGCTTCGTCTGCTTTGGCATTTCTCGATGGGTGTTGTGGCCGGTGAAAGTTTCCGGCGACAGCATGGTCCCGAGCTATGAAGACGGGCAGCCCAACTACATCAACAAGCTCGCTTATCTTTCGCACAACCCGGAGCGCGGCGACGTCGTGGGCGTGCAGGTGGATGACGGAGATTTTTATCTGAAACGCGTGGTCGGGCTTCCCGGAGAAAAGGTAGAATTTTATCGCGGCACGGTGTTGGTGGACGGACGTCCGCTCGTGGAGCCTTACATCAAATACCCGCTGCTGTGGGCGCTGCCTCCCGTGCAGCTTGGCCCCAATCAGTATTTCATCATGGGCGATAACCGCCGGCTTTCCATGTTGGGCGCGGTGGACAAACGGGCCATCGTTGGCAAGGTGCTGTTCTGATCGAACTCCAGCCCTAATTAGCGAAGCTAAGATGCATGCTAAACGAATTTGATCTTCGACAAATCCTCCACGGGCCGGGGCCATTTCATTTTTAGGTTCTCCATCGCTTTCACCACCGTGCGCGTGATGACGTAATCGCGATACCAGTTCCGGTTTGCCGGCACGAGATGCCAGCGCGCCCGTTTATGGCTGGTGCGGTGGAGCATCTCTTCGTAAGCCCGCGTGTAGTCGTCCCAGAGCTTGCGCGTGGCGAGGTCGGAAGGGGAAAACTTCCAGAGTTTGCGCGGATTCGTCAGGCGCTCTTTGAATCGCTCCGCCTGTTCCTCCTTGCTGATGTGCAAATAAAATTTCAGCAGCAGAACATGGTTCTCCACGAGCATCTGCTCGAAGTCCACGATCTGTTCGTAGCGTTTGGACCAGGCTTTTTCGGGAACGATTTTCAACACGCGCTCCACCAAGACGCCTTCGTAGTGGGACCGATTGAACACTCCGATACTACCGTACGGCGGCACGGCTTTATGAACGCGCCAGAGGAAGTCGTGCGCGCGCTCTTCCGCCGAAGGCACCTTGAAGTTGGCTGTGACGACGCCGAGCGGATTGACGTGTTCCAGGACGCGATGGGCGCAACCATCCTTCCCGCTGGCGTCGAGTCCTTGAAAAATGAGCAGTACGGAGTGGCTCGAATTCGCGTAGAGCAGTTCCTGTAACTCACCGATGCGCTGGGCGTGTTGCTCGGTCTTGAGTTTGGTCTTCTCCTTGTCGAGGCCGCCGCAGTAGCCGGGATCAAAATCAGCGAGGCGAACCTTCCCTTGAATGATGAACGGCTGCGGTTTCATTCCCAACTGAACCATGCTTTGGGCGAATGGCTACGGCGAAAATAGCGGCAGGCCATCACGACGATTCGCAATGGACACTCCGCAAAAATTATTTTTTCAGCGCGCGTTTGTTTTGCCAAATGGCCGTGTCGATGCTGAACTGGCCCATGCACTTGCCCCAGTTGCGCGCCCAACGGAAAGTTTTTGGTTCGGAGCCATTTCATTCGAAGCCGGGTGTTTTGGCCGTC
Source organism: Candidatus Limnocylindria bacterium (assembly GCA_035489355.1). Classification (GTDB taxonomy): domain Bacteria; phylum Verrucomicrobiota; class Verrucomicrobiia; order Limisphaerales; family SIBH01; genus JANNGC01. The sequence continues at coordinate 4,279 of DATHKK010000767.1, read as the reverse complement.
GCCCGATTCTGGCTTGTCCTCCTCGTGGTGATCTTGTCCATCAACTTTTCCTCGGCGCAAAACAAGTCGCTCAAACTCGACGGCAAGGGCAGCTACGTCGAACTGCCGCTGGATATTTTCAAGGACCTGACGCAGGCCACGGTGGAGGTCTGGGCGAAGTGGGACGGTTTATTGAACTACTCGCGCATCTTCGAGTTCGGCGGACCGTGGCAATCCATGAGCGTGTTCAATCACGGCGGCACTCCCGACCTGCGCTTCAATCTTTATCCGCTCAACTCCAAGTACGACACCTCACTGGCGTACAAAATTGTGGTGCCTGGCCTCATTCGCACCAACGAGTGGATTCATCTCGCGGCGGTTTCCGGCGTGCGCGGGATGAAGCTCTACGCCAACGGAGTGCTGGTGGGCCAGCACACCAACACCGCCTGCTTCGCCGACATCCTGGTTTCCCAAACCAATTTGCTAGGGCGCGGGCTGGTGCAGAATCCGACCGACCGGGATTTTCATGGCGAGATGGATGAACTCCGCGTCTGGAACCATCGCCGGACTTCCGGGCAAATTCGCGAGTTCATGTTCAAGCGGCTCACGGGCAAGGAAAAGGGGCTGGCGCACCTTTGGAATTTCGACGACGGCACGGCCCGCGACGTGTCCCCGAGCGCGCAGCATGGAAAACTGATGGGCAATGCCCGCGTGGAGAACACGGACATTGCGCTGGGCGCAACGATGCCCGTCGCCTCCGCTTCTCACGCGATCAGCAATCCTCCTCCGATCATCGCGTCCGCTCTTCCCGGACGGGATTCGAACCCGGCCGCGTGGTGGATCGCCGGCGCTCTCTTCGCGCTCGTCGGTCTGCTAGGGTGGCTCGTGATGATGCTCCGGCGCAGCGGCGTCGGCTCCGCGCAATTGTTGTCCGCAACGAAGACGCGCGCCCTCACGGCTGGAGATGTCGCGCCCGCAGGCACGGCCAATTCGACGCAGCAGGAAATCAGGGAACGCGCGCTGGCCGAGTTGACCGATTTTGCCAAACAGAGTCTCGTGCAGGGACTTTACTCGCAACGGGCCGCGCTGCTGGAGATCCATAAAAAAGCGCAGCAGGAACTCGCGGAACTCGAAACCCGCGTCGTGGCCCTGCATCTCCCTGATCGCATCCAGGCTTACGAGAAGCGCATCGCGGAACTCGAAAGCCAATTGGAGACGCGCGGGGATGAACTTCGCGAACTGACCCACGCGACGCTCCAGGTCCTTCGCCAGAAGCTCGAAGAAGAAAAGCAAAAGCAGGAGAAGCCCAGCCGCTTCAACTGAGCGGAACGGCAACTGTGGCTGGTGTTGGTTCCAATTCGTCATTCGACATCGCCTTCGTCTTCCGGCAGGATTTCGCGCCAGTTGAAAAGTCAAAACGCGTGCATCACGACTTGGCGCAGGATTCAACCGTATGAACAAACAGCTCAATGCGGCGGGCCGGCAACGCGCCGCCGCTCTCCCAAAAACGTTGTGGGGTTTTCTCTCCATCGCAGCGGTCTGTGTAACCGCTGCTTTCCTCGCGACCCACTTCATGCCGGCAAAAAAGGGTCCTCCGCCCCGCCGCCTCTGGACGCCGCTGGTCGTCAACAATCTCAACACCGAAATGGTTGTGCCTGACACGTTGCGGCTTGAGTTTTGGACGCCTTCCGTCAAGACCAAGGACTATCTGGCCGCGGACAAGGGCGACACCAATCGAAATTGGGAAGCGATCGAAAGCGATGACGTCGTGTTGCAATTCGGCAAATATCTCCGGACCGATCCCGACGTGGTGGGTTACCGGCGCTCGGAAGTGTGGGGCCACGGACGCACGGCGTTGAAGCCGGGCTGGTGGTGGTCCATCACGGTGCGCACGAATTACCCCGTGAGCAAACTCGCCAAGAGCTACCGCGAATTCTGGAAGACACAGAGCAGCCTCTTCGTTGAGGTCATCGACAATCGCGGGCATGATGCGGAGTGACGCCCGCGTTTGAAAAGGGTAGGGCACGTCGCTCCGCACGCGCCGCGCACTGGCCAAGGCGCGTCACGTCCGGAAGATTCCGGCTCAACATCGGCGCGCGCGGAGCGACGTGCCCACCTCTCAGCCGCGTGAAGTCATCAAAATGTTACGCACCAATCGCTGTTTTGATGAAATGATCGTAGCCAAAAATTGTCATCATCCGTCAGAATGGCCCGCGAGTGATCATTCGTGCTGACCAACTGCTCACAATCAAGAGTTGCGCCGTCCCGTGGCCATGCGGCCATGTGATGCGCAGTTCGCCACGGATGATCCGCCGAGACTCAATACCCTGAAGCAATCCACATCATGAAAAAGAATATCATTACACGCTGGCTGCTCGTGGCCACCGTTGCGACCGTCGCTGGCATTGGGCTGACCACCACGCCGCTCTCGGCGCAGACGATTATCAACGGCAGCTTCGAAGCGAACACATTCATCAACCCGCCGGGCACGATCAGCGGCAACGGTCCCGTCACGGGCTGGACGGTGGGCGATCCGGCGAAGGCGGGGTTGAACCCGGCGGGGGGAGCCAACACCTACGCGAACAACGGCACGGTGCCGAACGGCACCAACGTGTTGTTTCTCCAGCCGACGAATTACGCCAGCACGGTGCTGAGCGGGCTGAGCGTGGGCACCGACTACTCGGTGAAGTTTCGCGTGAATGCGCCGGTGGGCGGGGCGCCGACGTTGCGCGTGGCTTTGGACAACAACCCGTCCTTGCTGGATGCGGGTGGTGTGCTGCCGGTGGGGGCGGCTGGCGTGGCCGCGCCGTGGAAGTTTGTGGCGTTCAACTTTACGGCGACGGCAAGCCAGCAAACGCTACACATCACCAACAACGCCGTCGCTCTGGCGAGCGTGCTCTTGTTGGATGATTTCACGATCAACGTCTCCACAAGCGGTTGGTCCGTCGCGATGTGGACGAACGATGCTTCCTCGGGCGTGGACAACACGAAGTTCTACACGCACGCGTTTGCCTTCAACCAGAGTGGGGCGGCGATTGCCATCAGCAACGTCAATTTCACGCGCCTCTCGGGAGGCAACCCGAGCATTGGGTTACCCAATGAGTTTACCAGTTCTCTGGGCACTGCAGGTCCAGCAGACGCGGGTAATGTGCTGATAACCGCCGGTGGCGGCAGCGCAGCCATGGCCACGACATTTTCCTACAATGGAAATCCAGCAGTCCTGGTTTTCAACAATCTGATTCCGGGCCGACAATACGTCGCCAGCTTCTACACGGTGGGTTGGGACGCCTTAGGCAAAGTCTATGGTCGGACAGTGACATGGGACGCGGGCGGGGATCGGCTGACGGTCAACCAGGATCACTTCGGGGACAATGTGGGCACGGTGATGTCGTTTCGCTACAGCGCTCCATCCAGCGGTTTCATGGTCTTTTCCAACTTTCCGCTTTCGACCACGGCAGGCACGCTTCACACTTACGGCGCGGCGAATTACGAAGTAACCTCGCCCAACGGACCTGTGATCGGCGTGCAGCCGGTCAACAAGGTAAGTATTCCCGGTTCCGGCGCAGGTTTTTACGTGACTGCGGCTGGCGCTCAACCGCTCAGCTATCAGTGGCTCAAAAACGATGCGGTCATCCCAGACCAGATCAATCGCTTCCTGAGCATTACCAATCTGAGCGCGGCGGACCTGGCGCAGTATTCAGTTCACGTGGCCAACAGTTTTGGCAGCGTGACCAGTTCCAGCGCGGGCATCACCTTTAGCACGGCGACAATCCCTAATCCCAGTTTCGAAGGAGACAGTTTCTCGGTTCCTCCTGGATACGCGTCAGGTAACTTTCCCATCCCCGGCTGGTTCATCTCCAACCCGGGCCGCCAAGGCATCAGCCTGGCCGGTGGATCGAGTTTGTTCGCGAACAACGGCACACCTCCGGATGGTCGTGATGTCGCATTCATTCAAAATGCCGGCGGCGTCTCGAATTGGTTGAGCACGATCATCACTGGACTGACGCCGGGGCAACGCTACACGCTGGACTTCGGTGCGAACGGGCGGGCGGGACAAGTGCCGCGTATGCGCCTCAACGTGGGTGGGGAATTGGCGCTGCATTTTTGGCTGTCCGCCGTCGGCGCTGTGGGCGCACCCGGTCCGTATCGCCGAGTGGCGGTTGATTTCACGCCAACAAACAGCACGGTGGAATTGTACCTGACCAATGACGCGCCAGGCGACACCACGGCGCTGGTGGATGACTTCCGCATCGCACCTTCCACCACGAAATGGATGGTGGAAGCCTGGACGAACGATGCG
>DATHKK010000766.1:0-4760 GCA_035489355.1 Candidatus Limnocylindria bacterium | reverse complement strand
CACCGCGCTCAAAGTCGGATACGCGATCATGGCCGTGGCCATTGGCGCGGGAGCGTTCATCCAATCCCTGTCGATTCATCTGGCGATCATGTTTGTCAGCACGTTCGGCATGGCGCTGACGTGGCCGGCACTCGAGGCGCTCGTCAGTGAAGGGGCGCCGCGGGGTCAGCTTCAGCGCAATGTGGGAATCTACAACCTCGTCTGGGGCGGCCTCGGCGCGGTGGCGTATTTCTGCGGCGGCGCGATTTTCGAAGCGGCGACTTTCCGCGCTATGTTTTTTGTCCCCGCCGCGATTCACGTTCTTCAATTCATCGGGGCGACCTGGATTGAACGCTCCGTGAAACGCGACACGTCCGCTGCCACAGCCGAGGCAAACGACGACGACAAGATGGTGATGCACGTCTCGGAACGCCTGCGTTCTCCCATCAGCCCGCAAACTTTCCTGCGCATGGCGTGGCTCGCCAATCCATTTGCTTATCTCGCCATCAACACCGTCATCGCTCTCGCGCCTGCTCTCGCCGCCCGTCTGCAACTGACCGTGGTGCAGGCGGGAATCATTGGCTCGATCTGGCTCTTCACACGCACGGCTTCGTTTCTCTGGCTGTGGTTGTGGCCGGGCTGGCATTACCGCTTCCGCTGGCTCATCGGCGCTTACGTGATGATGACGGTCAGCTTCGTCGCGATGCTTCTCGCGGCGAACGTTTGGATTGTTATTGCCGCGCAGGTCGGTCTTGGGTTCGCGCTCGGGCTCATTTACTATTCATCACTTTATTACTCGATGGATGTCGGAGAAACCAAAGGCGAACACGGCGGCCTGCACGAAGCGATGATCGGCGCGGGCAGTTGCGCTGGCCCGGCGATCGGAGCAACGGCACTTTATCTTCTGCCCAATCATCCCGCGAGCAGCACGTGGGCGGTGATGGTTTTGCTGAGTTGCGGTTTCGCCGGATTAACCTGGCTGCGCTGGCGGCGGTAACGGCCCGTGAGGAAACTTGCCACTCCTCGGCAATTCACCTACCACTTTGGTGACCGCGAGGGCGGCAAAAACTATGTCATCACTTGCAGGAAAATTAGGAATCGTGTTCGGTGTCGCCAACAAACGCTCTATCGCGTGGGCCATCGCCCAAGCGTGGCACAAAGCGGGCGCAACACTCGCCTTCACATACCAAGGCGAGCGTCTGAAAGAGAACGTCGAAGAACTCGCCGGCACTTTTGGCGCGGACACTTTGCTCATGCCTTGCGACGTGACGAAAGACGAAGACATCGCGACGGTTTTCAAAACGGTGGGCGAAAAATTTGGCAAGCTGCATCTGCTCCTGCACTCGGTGGCGTTTGCCCCCAAGGACGCACTCGAAGGCGAGTTCGTGAACACGACCCGCGAAGCCTTCCGCGTGTCGCACGATGTCAGTGCGTACTCCCTCGTCGCGTTGTCGCGCGCCGCTGCGCCGCTCATGACGGAAAGCGGCAGCATCGTGGCCATGAGCTATTACGGCGCGGAGAAAGTTGTGCCCCACTACAACGTGATGGGCGTGGCTAAAGCTTCGCTCGAAGCCAGCACGCGTTACCTCGCTTACGATCTTGGTCCGAAAAAGATTCGCGTGAACTGCATCAGCGCCGGCCCGATGAACACGCTTGCCGCGCGCGGCATTTCCGGCTTTACCGAAATGTTGAAGCACTACGAGGCGCACGCGCCGCTCAAGCGCAATGTGCTGCCGGAAGAACTGGGTGCGACCGGCACCTTCCTCGCGAGCGACGGCGCGGCGGCAATTACCGGCCAGGTGATTTACGTGGATGCCGGGTACCAGATCATGGGCATGTGACTAGGTGGAAACTGGTTCCTTCTAAATCCTAGTCCTACTCGTAATCTTAATCTCGTCCTCTCAGGACGTGAGCCGAAAGATTAAGATTAAGATCATGATTTGGATTACGAACTGCTGAATCAGCCAAGAGCGATAAACGCCGCATCTCCCGATTGCTTTCGCGGCGAACACTCCTACCTTTTCTTTGTTCAAGGGGACGAAGCGCCGGATGCGTCATCCGGTTGAAAGGAGTTAATTTAATTATGACCAAAATTCAAAGCTGCAAAACGTGGCTGCGGGCGCATGAAGATCTATTCATGGACGTCGTGCGCATTTACCTCGGGTGTGGTCTCTTCGTGAAGGCCATCTTTTTGATGACCCACCGTGATTATCTCATGCAAATGATCGCCGATTCGGGGAACAACTGGTTCACACCGGCGCTCATCGCCCAATACGTCATTCTCGCGCATCTCTTTGGCGGCGCGATGCTGGCGCTCGGACTCGCGACGCGGGTGGCGGCCTTTGCTCAATTGCCGGTTCTCCTCGGCGCCGTCTTCTCGCTCTACCTGCCGCGTTTCGCGAGCGTCGAGCCGCGTCAGTATCTCGAGTACGCCGGGCTGGTGGCGTTTCTGTTGGCGCTGCTGGGCGTCTTCGGCGCAGGTCGGTTTTCGCTCGATTACGTGATGGCTCGCAAATGGCGAGAGATGCGAAGCCATGCGCAAATGCCGGCAACGAGCGAAGCGCATTAAGTAACGTGCCCCCGGCATCTCGCCGGGTCTCGGCAAACCGAAGACGCGGCAAGATGAGCGGGGGCACCCTTCAGTGCATTTCCACGTCGCACGTGCCGATGCCGCCGCGATAGAAATTGAACTGCACGTTCGGGTGATCGGCCAGCAGCGACATCGGCACCGCGGAATCCGCCAGACGTTTTGAAATCATTAACGTCGTGAGCCGCTGTCCGAATGGATTGTCGTGCTTGCCCGCATGCCAGATTGAAACTTTCTCCGCCTTCCATGTTTCCACCGGCCCCACCGTCATTGCCTGCGTCGGCACGAGGGTGATGTTTCCGCCGCCGCTGGTGCGCGCGTTCTGCGCAATGGTAATGGGATGCAGTTCCACCATGCGCGTCGGGAGCGCGCGATACTCGGCGGACAGCGTCGGCGCGTCCTTGTTTTTACCTTCTCGGCGCGGCGGATCGTTGAAAGCCCAATGCTTGATGTCCCCCTGCCCTCCGTGCATCACGGCGCAACGCACGCCTGTGTCCCAACTTTTCCGATACGCCGTCGTGTCGGCTTTTGGGAAATGAAGATTCGAGTCGGGCATTCTCAAATCCGCGCGGACACGATCGAAACACATCTCGCGATCGGCTTTCTCGAACGAGAGCGGATGCGATGATGAAACCTCTTTGCCATCCACCACCCATTCGTCCATGCCCCAGAAGTGCGCGTGCTTCAGCGACAAGCCGAGTTCATTCACGATGCGAGCTACGAGCGGCAATTGCTCCGTCGGTCCAATGGGTCCACAGATGCCGACCGGATTGTCCGCGGTTGCCTGCCTCCACGCGATGATATATTCGAGGGCTTCCGCCAAATAAAATTCCTCTAACGTGTCGTAGAATACGACGCGAAATCCCGGACGCGACAGCGCCAGCATGTCCGCCGGCGTGAGCCTCGCCGCATCGGAAATGACGTCGTTCTCCAAAGTCGTGTAGTCCCACCAATCGGGCGCGATCGAACTCAGCTTGCGCGGCATGTCGCGAGTGTAGAGCGCAGTCAGTGCGCAGCCGCAAGAACGCAATCGCCGCTGCGTTTCGTCGCGAAGTGAAATTCGATTTTGTTTTGCGCTCTGCTTCCTCATATTCGGCGCGCATGAAGATGGAGAAAAGTTCACGCATCTACGTCGCCGGCCATCGCGGCCTCGTGGGCAGCGCGATTTGGAGGGAGCTGCAACGGCAGGGCTTCACGAACCTGATCGCGCGGACGCACGCCGAACTGGAGTTGCTCGATACTCAGGCTGTGCGCGCGTTTTACGCCGCGGAAAAACCGGAGTTTGTTTTCGTGGCTGCGGCGCGCGTCGGCGGCATTTTGGCGAACAACAATCATCCGGCGCAGTTCCTCTACGAAAACTTGCATGTGCAGAACAATTTGATCCATGGCGCCTACGAAGCGCGTGTGAGCAAATTATTGTTCCTTGGTAGCTCCTGCATTTATCCGAAGCACGCGCCACAGCCGCTCAAGGAGGAATACCTTCTCACTGGCCCGCTGGAGCCGACGAACGAGTGGTATGCCATCGCCAAAATCGCCGGCGTCAAAATGTGCCAGGCGTACCGTCGGCAGTATGGCTGCGATTTCATCAGCGCCATGCCCACGAACATGTACGGACCGAATGACAGCTACGACCTGCAACATTCGCACGTGCTGCCGGCGCTTATCCGAAAATTTCACGAAGCAAAGACTGCGGGCGCCCCAACTATGACGTGCTGGGGCAGCGGTTCACCGCGCCGCGAGTTTCTGTTCGCCGATGACCTCGGCCGCGCCTGCGTGTTCCTGATGCAGGATTACAGCGATGAACAGTTCATCAACGTCGGATACGGCAGCGACGTGACGATTCGCGAACTTGCCGAGACGATTAAACGCATCGTCGGATTCAACGGCGAAATCGTCTGGGACACTTCGAAACCCGACGGGACGCCGCGCAAGTGGATGGATTCCTCACGTCTGCTCGCGCTGGGCTGGAAGCCGCAAGTGGATTTTGAGAAAGGTATCGCGCTCGCCTACGAAGATTTCCTGAAACGGTTCAAGAATCCCTCAACATCCTAACGGCGAGCGGGCGAAGATGCCGGCGGCTTGTAATCTGAGGCCCAATGCGCGCAGTCAATAGTGCGCTATCACTTCAATCTCCACACTCGCGCCGCGCGGCAGCGCGGCGACCTGCACCGTGGAACGCGCCGGAAAATCCGCA
>DATHKK010000765.1:0-13951 GCA_035489355.1 Candidatus Limnocylindria bacterium | reverse complement strand
GTTTCGCGAACGCATCGAACGGCGAGTCGATCAGGTTTCCGCGCAACAGAACCTCGGCATCACGGTCGAGCAAGTGACGCTGACGGTGATTCCGCCTCGGCAATTGGCCGAAATGTTCCGCGCCGCGCTGGAAGCATCCGTCCGCAGCGAACGCGTGATGAACGAGGCGAAGAGTTACGCCAATGAAGCCTTGAGCCGCGCGCAAGGGGACGCCGCCTCACGTCTAGGCATCGCCGAGAGCGACCGCACGCGCCTCGTCGAAGCCGTGCGTTCCGAAGCCGATTATTTCAAGAAGATGCTGCCCGAATATCGCAAGAACCCTGAACTGTTCCTGCGTTTCTGGCAGTCGAAAGTCGCCCAGAACGTCTTCGCGAACGCGCAGGAGAGAATTTATTTGCCGGATCGCCTCGACGGAAAGAGCCGCACCTTACGCCTGGACTTGAGCCGCGAACCGCTCAAGCAAAAGCCCGCGCCGGAAGCGCCGAAGGGGGATGGGCATTGATGTCCACTGAATGTATTCGGTTGATCACAGAGACAAGGTAGTGGAATTACACGATGTGCCGCAGTCGTCAGTTGGTGCTCCGTGCCCCATGATCCTCGCCAGAGAAGGCTCTGCTTGCCTCGCGTATTTCTTGGAAAAAACGCCGCCGGGCTGGGACGGTTCTAGCGTTCGTATTCTCGACACTGAAACGGCGGACGAACCGGTTGCACTTGTGGCTTTCACTCATCTTCGCGCGCACCTTTTTGGCCCGAATGATGAAGCATTTTCTGGGCATCCTTTGGCTTCCCGCGGTTTGAAGCCTTACCGAGTTTTTGAGATCATCGAGTCATCGTGGATCCGTAGCATTGAGCGAATGAACTCGGTTCATCCTTATCACCGGCCAGAACTATTTGCTGAATTACGACATTTCGTTTTCGCCTTTCACGACAGCACGTTTGAATGCGTCTCCCGCAGCTTTTCAGTAGCGATGCATGAAGGAAGCGTTGCCGGAGTTTTGACAGAAGCATTTCAAGGGGCATTGAAATCATCATGAACCCCACGCTTTCGTTGAATCCAAACGGGATTCCATCACTCGGCCCAGGGTTGCGCGCCGGGCGCTACCCTGGGTCAACGTCCCAAACGCGACCCAACCCTGAAAGGGTTGATGATTCGCGCGGTGGGGCGAGACTCCGTCGAGCCGTAACTGCCGACGACGGAGGCGCGAGCGGAGCGAGCATCTCCGCACGCTGGAAGGATGCTCACTGCGTTCGCCTCGCTGCGCTTGTTCGACGGCTCGACGGAGTCTCGCCCCACCGGACGCTGCGTCGTGTCGATGCCAGCGCGTACAAGAATTCAAGAGACGCTGCGACCGATTCTCCCTCTCCCCTCAACGGGGAGAGGGCCGGGGTGAGGGGTGGGAAGGCCGAGCGCGTTCGACATTGCGAGAGTCATGGGCAATACCACCCCTCACCCTCATTCCCTCTCCCCGTTGAGGGGAGAGGGAGGCCGGATCGCCGCGATGCGCTGGTCCGACGGCCCGACAGATCCCACCCCGCCATGCTCCCCTTGACCCTTCGACTACTTTGACATCATGAACGTCTCATCACTTCTGGGCCGCGCGGAACCGCACGCGCACGAACACTCGCACGAGGGCTGCTCCGATTGCGGGCACGATCATTCGCATACGACGTTCAATCTCAAGCGCACCATGTTCGGCCTCGTGCTGATCGTGAATTCGTTCCTGGTGGAATGGATTCTCGATCGCAGCAGCACGGTGGCGGACATCAGCGCCGCGATCGGTGCGCTCGTGTTGGGAATCCCCATTCTAATCACAGCCTTCAAGGATTTACGCCGCGGAGTCTTGAGCACGAATGAACTCGTCGCGCTCGCGGTCACGGCTTCGTTCGCGTCGGGCCATTACCAGGAAGCGGGGGTGGTCGCGTTCTTCATGCTCATCGGAGAAATCATCGAGACTCGCACCGCGGAAGGCGCGCGCGCTTCCATTGAATCACTCATCAAGTTGACTCCGACCAAGGCGCGGCGTCTGCGCAATGGCGTGGAGGAGGAAGTCGCGGTGAAGGATCTCGCCATCGGAGACGTCATTCGCATTCGTCCCGGCGACAACGTGGCGGCGGACGGCGTGATCGTGGCGGGCCAAGGCAGTTTCAATCAGGCGAACATCACCGGCGAATCGCTGCCGGTGGACAAGAAGCCGGGCGATGAAGTTTTCGCCGGCACGCAGAACCTGACCGGCGTTTTGGAGATTCGCGTGAGCCGGGCGGGCCAGGACACGGCGTTGGGCCGCGTGCGCGAACTGATTCTCGCGGCCGAGAAGACCAAGCTGCCCATCATGCGCATCGTGGACCAATACATGGTTTTCTACACGCCGTTGGTGCTCGTTATCGGCGCGCTGGTGTGGGCGTTCACGCAGGACCTCAGCCGTGTCATCGCCGTGTTCATCGTGGCGTGTCCTTGCGCCTTTGTGCTCGCGACGCCGACGGCGATGGTGGCGGCACTTTCCGCCGCGGCGCGTCTGGGTATTTTGATCAAGAACGTGGCGGACATTGAACTCGCCGCGAAGATCAACGCGTTCGTGTTCGACAAAACTGGCACGCTCACGACGGGCAAGCTGGCTGTGAGCCGTCTGGCGCCGCATGGACCGGTGACCCCGGCGGAACTGCTGCACATCGCGGCCTCGGCGGAGAAGTACAGTAATCATCCCACCGCGAAAGCGCTGGCCCAACTCGCGGGCGAAGCGGGCGTGTCGCTGACGGAACCGAAGGATTTTGCGGAGACAGCGGGCCGAGGAATCAAGGCGGCGGTTGATGGCGCGAGCATTCTCGTAGGCCGTGCGCAATGGTTGAAGGACAACGGCGTGACGGAGGATTCTTCGATCACCGTGGATGTGAATGAGACCGAAGGTTTCAGTCTCGTCTTTGTCGCGCGTGACGGGCAGTTCATCGGCTGGGTCGGGTTACAGGACCAGACACGTGCTGAAGCTCGCGAGTCCCTTGCTGAGTTAAAGCAGAACGGCGTGCGCCGCATCGCGATGGTGAGCGGCGACCGCACGCCTGTGGCGAAACGCGTGGGTGCCGAGATTGGTTGCGAAGAAGTTGTGGGCGATTGCCTGCCGCAGAACAAAGTGGAGTTCGTGCGCGCGATGAAGGCCAAGGGCTACCGCGTCGCCGTGGTGGGCGACGGCGTGAACGACGCGCCCGCGCTGGCCGCCGGCGACCTCGGCATCGCGATGGGCGCCGCCGGCAGCGAAGTGGCGATCCACAGCGCGACGATTGCGCTCATGAACAACGACCTGCGCCGTCTGCCCTTCCTCGTGAAGCTCTCGCGCCAGACGCGCACCGTTATCAACCAGAATTTTCTTCTCGGCATCCTGTTCGTCATCGGCGGCCTCACGCTGGCGGCGATGAAATACATCAACCCGATTGTCGCCGCCGTGCTGCACGTTGCCGGCTCGCTCATCGTGGTCTTCAACAGCTTCCGCCTCGTCCGCAGCGGCGAGGAACTGGAGCCGCATCAGGCGCCGACGCCGACGGAGCCACCGCACGAGCACAAGCATGATGCGAGTGGGACGCAGCCGATTGCGTTCAAGCCGAGGGCTGCATGAAGAGCGCAGAGCGAAGCTGCAACGATGGTGGGGCGAGACTCCGTCGAGCCGTAACTGCCGACGAAGGAGGCGCGAGCAAAGCGAGCATCTTCAACGTCTCGTGCGGGAAGGATGCTCACTTCGTTCGCCTCGCTTCGCTCGATAGTCGGCTCGACAGAGTCTCGCCCCACCCGAGTCGCTTCAGCGGCTTGGCGATGACGCGGCATTCTAAGAAAGAGACGAGGCACGCTCATTGGCGGCACCCCAATCAATTTCCAGATTATTTACCAGGTGCACCAAGAACGTTTCTAACGGTCTCCAAGACGATGCATGCTTCTCTTTCTGTCCGATCTCGTGGTCGCATCGTGAATGGTAGAAGAAGACATTTGGGCGATATTCGAGAGTCGAATCAGATAGATCACGGTTCCACACAACATGACCATCGGAAACTTCCCGAATTGTTTTCTTGCAGTGATCGCAAACAACAATCGGGCGGAGTTCGCCTTCCACATGTTCAACTTGTATTGGCATACCGACGGTATTGCGCCCTGAATTGCCTTAAACTTCAATGCTCAACGTCAATTCATGACGGCCAATTGATTTATGCCCGGACTCGTTGAACCCAATTCACCCTCCGCCACTCGCAATCCGCAATCGACGGAGACCATCATTGCCGTGCGCGGGTTGACGAAGGTCTTCAAGGACTTCTGGGGCCGGCCCAAAGCGCGGGCGGTGGATGGCGTGGACTTCGAGGTGCGGCGCGGCGAGGTGTTCGGGTTGCTCGGACCGAACGGTTCCGGAAAGTCCACGACGATCAAGATGCTGCTCGGGTTGCTGCATCCGACCAAGGGCGTGATCGAGGTGTTTGGCCGCTCGCCGCGCGACGTCACGACGAAGGCGCGCATCGGCTACCTGCCGGAGGAGTCGTATTTGTATCACTACCTCGACTCGCGCGAGACGCTGGATTTCTTCGGGAACCTTTTCACGCTGCCAAAGGACGAACGCGCGCGGCGTTCGGAGCAATTGCTCGACATGGTGGGTCTGACCGGCGCGCGCACGCGGGCGGTGGGCGAATTCTCGAAGGGCATGCAGCGCCGCATCGGCCTGGCGCAGGCACTGATCAACGACCCCGACCTGGTGATTCTCGATGAGCCGACAGCGGGACTCGATCCCATCGGCTGCCGCGAGGTAAAAGACCTCATCGTCGCGTTGGCCCGCCGCGGCAAGACGGTGATTCTCAGTAGCCACTTGCTCTCGGATGTCGAGGATGTCTGTGACCGCGTGGTGATTTACTACGGCGGAAAAATCCAGGCGCAAGGCACGCTCAAGGAATTGCTGGCCACTCCCAACGCCGTACGTATCACCACACCCACGTTACCGCGCGCGACGATGGAGAAGGTTTTGGAAATCATCCGCCGCGACGTGAGCGACGACAAAGTGCGCGTCGATACGCCGACGCAGAATCTCGAAAGCTATTTCCTCGACGTGGTGGAGAAGGCACGGGCGCAATCGGCGGAAACTTCCGGTGCGGTTGGCGGGGCGAAAGTTGCGGCGTATCTAAAGGGTGAAGGCGAAGAGCGTCCGGCGTCCGAGAAAATCCTGGAGCGATTCAGTGCGCCGTTGCTAACGACGGTCGCGGAGCCTGCGATAAGCGCAAAACCGGGGACGCCAGCGATTGATGAAACAAAACTGGCATCGCTCGCCAAAGCAAGCGAGCCAACGCCAGTGCCGAAACCAGAAGAAGCAACCAAGCCAGCTCCGCCCACCGACTTGAGCAAAACGAACGAGAAATTGTCGTCGCTCCTGGGAGGCAAGAAGTGATGCGGAGATTTTCCATTCACGCGCAGGCGGCACGAACGAGTGGCGCGGCAGGCTTCCCTCTCTCCTCAACGGGGAGAGGGATTGAGGGTGAGGGGTGGTGCCGTTCGCGATTTTCGCCGTGGCACAGACTTTCAACGTTCTCACCCCTCACCCCAACCCTCTCCCCGTTGAGGGGAGAGGGAGAAGCAAGGAACCCGCTCATCTTCTCGTTACTCTTTCGCGACGTCGATGCGTCGCGCTCCTGACATGCAACGCCTCCTCGCCATCACCTGGCTCACTTGGAAAGCCGCGCTGCGGTTCCGGCTCTTTTGGGTCATGGCCGTGCTGCTGATTGGCTCGGTCGTCTTGCTGCCGCTGGTCATCAAGGACGACGGCACGGCACGTGGCTTCGCGCAGATTCTTCTGACCTACACATTGAGCGTCATCACGGCGCTGCTCGGTTTGTCCACGCTTTGGCTTTCGTGCGGCACGCTGGCGCGCGACATTGAGGAAAACCAGATTCAGGTCGTGGCCGTGAAACCAATCGCGCGATGGCAAATCTGGCTCGGCAAATGGCTCGGCCTTGTCTCGCTCGATGCGGTGTTGCTGGCGGTAGCGGGCGCGTGCGTTTTCGGTTTGATGCACTGGCGGGCGCAAAAGCTTTCTCCGGTGGAGCAAAGAATCTTACGCGAGGAAGTTCTCGTGGCCCGAGGTTCGTTGAAAGAGCCAACGCGCGACATCGATGCCGAAGTCGAGCGTGTCTTTAGCGAACGCACCAAAGCCGCGCCAGTGAATCCAGCGAATGCCGAGTACGTGAAGAACCAGTTTCGCGAAGCGTTGAAAGTGGAGCTGGTGAATCCCGGTTACATGCGGCGCTGGACGTTTGACCTGGGTTTTCGCAAAAACTTCCTGCGCGATGAGCCGTTTTTCGTGCGACTCAAATTTTACGCTGCCAGCACGAACCAGTTCGGCACGTATCGCACAATCGTGGAAGTAGGCCCGCCGGATTCAGCGCAACGGCAACGGCAGGTACTGTCGCTCTCGGCAGATGCGTTTCACGAAATCAAGATTCCGCCGAACCTGTGGGATGCTTCGGGCATCCTGACCATCGACGTGCAGAATCGGGACAGCGTCGCACTGGCGGTCCCACGCGAAGACGGGTTCGAAGTGCTTTATCGCGAAGGCGGCTTCGCGCTGAACTTTGCGCGCGCGCTGGCCATCATTCTTTTCTGGCTCGCACTCCTGGCAGCGGTTGGATTGGCGGCAGCTAGTTTTCTTTCGTTCCCGGTGGCAGCGTTCGTTTCCCTCAGCTTTTTGGTGGTGGCGATGTCCACTGGCACGCTCTCCTCCAGCGTCGCGGCGGGGACAATCACCGGTGTGAATGAAGAAACGGGCGAGGCCGGCAAGTCCGTGCTCGATATCGTGTTGATTCCTTTGTTCAAGGGATTGCTCGTGATTATCAAGCTCGTGCAAGGCTACTCGCCCATCGATTCGCTAAGCACAGGCCGAAGCATTGCGTGGGAAACCATCGGCTGGGCCTTCGCGCAAATCGTGCTGTTGCTCGGCGGTCTGGCGGCGTTGTTCGGTATCTGGATGTTCAACCGCCGGGAACTGGCCGCGGCGCACAACCATTCGTGAACTCATGCCCAGCCGCGCCAAAAAACTTCTGCTACTGGCTCTCGCCGCAGTGTTCATCACCGCGAACGGATTGCTGCAGCCCGTGCTTAATCGCCAGCGTGGCGAATTGGGCATTACTCACATCGAGCCGCTGGAGAATGCGCCGCCGATGCTCGCGCTCACCACGCAAGTGCTCGGTGGCTTTCGCGGCCTGATCGCGAACGCACTTTGGATTCGCACCACGCATCTCCAGGAGGACGGAAAGTATTTCGAGATGGTCCAGCTCGCGGATTGGATTACCAAGCTCGAGCCGAGGTTCGCGCAGGTGTGGATCGTGCAAGCGTGGAACATGGCGTTCAACATTTCCGTGAAGTTCAGCGACTACGGTGATCGCTGGCGCTGGGTGCAGCGCGGCATCGAACTGCTGCGCGACGAAGGGCTGCGCTACAATCCCGAGCAGCCGCTGCTCTACGCCGATCTCGCGTGGCTGTTTCAATTCAAGATGGGGCAGAACCTCGACGACGGGCACTTCTACTACAAGCTCGCGTGGGCCACGGAGATGATGGACGTGTTCGGCGGGCAGCAGCCGAATTTCGATCGACTCAGCAATCCGCAGACGCCCGAGGAGAAAGAACGCGCCCGCGTGCTGCGCGAAAAGTACAAGCTCGATCCCGCGCGCATGAAAATGTTGAACGAGCGCTACGGGCCGCTGGATTGGCGCTTGCCGGAAGCGCACGCCATTTATTGGTCGAGCCTGGGAATGGATCGCGCCAAGGGCGAAGACGTGCGCCGCTTGCGCTCCGGAATTTATCAGTCAATGAACCTGTCCTTTCAGCGCGGACGGCTTGTGCTCAGCACCAATGCTCCGCCGCGATTTCTGCCGAACCTGGCCATCGTGCCGAAGGTCGATGCCGCCTACCGCGAACAGATCGCCGAAGCGCCGGATTTCCTGACTAACAACATGGCACGCGCTTATCGCAATTTCCTGCGAGATGTGCCGTATCAATTCTTCCTCGTGAATCGCTTGACCGAGGGTGAGCAATGGATGCGCTATCTGCGCCAGCAATTTCCTGATTCGGTCCCCACGAACACGACACTGGCGGAGTTCGCCGTATCGCGCGCGATGGACAATGCGCAGGAGCAAAGCCAGAACAAGGTCACGGCGCTTCTGTATGGTTTTATCGAGCGCGCGTACTGGGCTGCCATCGAAGGCAACGCTGATGAATTTTACCAGTACATGAACCTCGCCGATCAAATGCTCACCGCCTACACGACGAGGAATAAGAGTAATCAGCGCGTCGCGGTGGCTTCGCTCCAGGAATTCCAACGGATCGTTCGCAATGGAATGCTCGCTCCCGACAGCAGGCTCACGCCCGAAGAAAAGACCCTGCTGCGCGCGAACACCGGCGAGCCTGGGGCAACCGCTGCCCCGACGCCAAAATGATGCCACGACTTGAACAGAGGTCGGTGGGGTTCGGGTTCCTTCTCATCGCTGCCCTCGTGATTGGATGCAGCGACGAGACGCAAGCGCATCGCACCCTGCGCGCGGTCGGCCCACAAACTTTGCGGACCCAAACTCTAGAAGCCTGCCGTGAAGGTTTCGCGTCTAAAGCAGGCCAAAAGATCGATGCGGCACAGTGGCCCGAGTCCGCCCGTGCCTTTAATCCCATGTCATTGTGGGCGGAACCGGACGGCGCGTATCTCTTGCTGGACAGCGACGCAGACGGCGAGCGCGGCATTTACCTTCCACGCATTCTTTCCGAGAAAGATCCGCTGTGCAGCGCGATGCTTAAACACGTGAAGTTGGGCGAAGGCGTTTACTGGTACGAGAAGAAGAGATGAAGAGGTGAAAGCTAGGCCATACATCGTTTCCAGTGTTCCTCAGAAACGATGGCGATTCCGCTGCCCGATTCACGCAACTCGACGGCTCGCTCAATCTTTCGGCCATAATTGGTATGCGCCCAATCCCGGCTGACGAATACACCGATGACAAGGTAATGCGAGTCCCGCGTAGGGGGAGAGTCAATCCCTACGCCCCCGCGCGATTCGATTGCCTCCATCACTTTGCGCCGGGTTCCAAACGCGAACTTGCCTGTGATGGCGAAATTCTTTTGAGGAAAAGCTATCGGGTCAGGGAGCGGTGAAGTGAGCGGCAGGGTGGTGGAGTAGGTTTCGGTTGCGGCGGCGTCGCAACCGTGCCCGCACAATCCTTCCATAACGGTTTTAAGTTCTTTGCGTTCTTCGTCGTCGCAATTGCCGTCGGAAAAAATGCGTTCGACGCGGGCGAGAATTTCGGTGAAAGGCCAGACGGGCTCGTAGGGAGCATACTTGCGCACCCACTCTCCGAAGAACTTGGCTTCCTGGACGTTGACCTCGCCATCAGCCAGAATGCCCGCGCAAATTCCGGAGAGTTGGTCGATGGCTTTCGAGACGTTGTTTTCGAGATTCGCTTTGAAGAGCCGAATCGGTTGTCCGTCGCCGTCCTTTGGAGTGACAAGGTTGTACGTTCGCATAGAGCGATTTAAAGTAAGCCCACTTGGCTGGGTGCTTTCAAGGGTTTGGTCTTCCCCAGCATTTTGAGGAACTGGTTCTCGTTCAAGATTTCGACACCAAGTGCCCGCGCCTTATCCAGTTTTGATCCAGCTTCCTCACCCGCGAGCAGATAGTTCGTATTCTTGCTTACAGAACCAGTGACGTTGCCGCCGGCTTCGCGGATGAAAGCCGAGGCTTCGTCGCGTGCGAGCGTGGGAAGCGTGCCGGTGAGCACGAAAGTCTTGCCCGATAACGGACTTGCCTCCATCCCAGCGCTCAGTGCTGCCGCACTTGACGGCCGGATCTTCAAGTCTGCCATGCGGTCGATCACACTCCGGCCGATGTCCGATGCGAAGAATTTCACAACGCTCGCAGTGGCGGCGTAATCGACCGTAGGCAGGAATTCGGGAATGGCCTTGCTCTCCTTCTTACGCAGTTGCTTCCATTTGCCGCTCATTTCTGCGGCGCTGTTATCGCAAAGTTGCTCGCCCAACTCTCCGATCTCTTTCTTGATGGCTTCAAAGGCGCGTTCCCGTTGCTCACGGTCAGCCTCGTTTTTAGGCGGGTTGCTGTCGGAATACGGAGACACCGACTGGAGTTGATCGTAGAGCCTCCCGAGTCTTGCGATGCCCTCCAACAGCGGCGAATGCGCCAAATGGTCCATGTCCTTGTGAAGCCGCCCAATCTCATATGACATGGTCTCGCCTACTTCAGGAATAGCCAGCGCGTGAATCCAGCGGTGCAGCGGAGCCTCCTTCGCTCGTTCCAGCGCCTCGATCACCTTGGTCGCGTTCTTCTCGCCGAAAACTCGCGGCTCGTCGTCCGTGCCGAGGTTCAGTTTGCCGAGTTGCTCGATGCTGAGGTTGAACAAATCGAGCGGTTCGTTCACCAGTCCACGCTCCACAAGTTTCTCAGCGACGATGCCGCCGAGTGATTCGATGTCGAGAGCCTTGCGTTGGGCGAAGTATTCCACCCGGCGCGTCTTTTGCGCGGGGCAGCCCGCCACGTTCTGGCAACGCCATGCTACCTCCTCCTCGCCGCAGGCAATTTTTTCGCGCGCCACCGGCCCGCCGCAGGCCGGGCATTTGCCGCCAATGTGCGCAAGGAAATCAAACTTCTTCGCGCCCGACGGCCGTTTGCTTTTCACGGCTTCGAGCACTTCGGGAATGACCATGCCCGCCTTTCGGATGACGACGGTGTCGCCGATGCGAATGTCTTTGCGTTCGATCTCCTTGTCATTGTGCAGCGTGGCGCGTGAGACCGTCGAGCCTTGCACGAAAATCGGTTCCAACTCGGCGACTGGCGTGAGCACGCCAGTGCGTCCGACCTGCACGGTGATGTTCTTGAGCAGTGTTTCGGCGGGCGTAATCCACGGGATAGGTTTGTGAACCACGGCGTGGCCCGGCGCGCGGGTCTTGGAAGGAATGCGTTGCGCGTCGGCAAAGCGGTTGATCTTGAGCACAATGCCGTCGATCTCGTAGGGCAATTGGCGGCGCAGGTCGCGCGCCTCGTCGTAGTGGCAGACGATCTTCTCGCGGTAACAAATCAGAACCTCGTCAATGCCGTCACAAATCCACCATGATTTTTGCGTTGGCAACCCGTAACGCGCAAACTCATTGAGCATTTCGGAATGCGTCTTAAATTCAACTCCATCCAAGGCCCCAATAGCGTAAAACACAGCTCGAAGCGGCTTTTGCGCTACGAGTTTTGGATCAAGTTGCTTGAGCGCGCCAGAAGTCACGTTGCGTGCGTTGGGATAAGGTTTTTCACCAGCCGCAGCAAGTTTCGCATTGAGCGAATTGAATTCTTCGATGGTGATGTAAACTTCACCTCGCACTTCGAGCAGTGCCGGCGGTTTTTTCAAATTTAACCTCTGAGGAATCGATGAAATCGTTTTTATGTTGGCCGTGATGTCGTCTCCTTCATCGCCGGTAGGCCCACGAGTAACTCCAAGCGTAAGCTCACCATAACGATAGTGAACACTAACGGATGTTCCATCGACCTTCGGCTCAATCAGGTATTGAATTGTATCGCGACCCAAGTGCTTACGAAGCGTTGCATCAAACGCACGTAATTCTACCAAAGTATTTTCGTCCTGCGCGCGACTTCGTTTGTCTCGGTCAGGTTCTTCGTCCTTTGTTGGATGAACACCGGCTTGGATTTTTTCGAGCGAGAGCATCGGCACTAGATGCTTAACGCGAACAAAGCCTTCGTTGCGCACACCTCCAACTTGTTCCGTAGGAGAGTCGCTAAGCGGTAATTCCTTTTGACGACGACGAGAAATTGGATCTTTTGTTTTTCGTCTTTGTTCAAGTTTCTTCAGCCGTTCCTCTAATTGGTCAAATTCGTAATCTGAGATCTCTTGGTTCCCGCTATAGTACAGTTTTCTGTGGCGTTCGATCTCTAGACGCAATCTCTTAGTCTCCGACTCAAATGCCTCGGATTTCCTTTTTGACGCTGCTTTGGACGGAGAATTGGCAGTAATGAGTTCGGGAAACTGTTTTTCCAACCCCTGTAATTCCCGAAAGAGATGTTCACCAATTTGTTCGTAACTGCGTTCAATGAACTGCTGGCCTTCGACATAGTGGGCGTGATCGTGGCGGCGGATCTCGTCAGTCAATTCAGCGTGGCGTTTCTTCGCGGCGGCGTGGGTCATCGATCGTTTTGTTTGGCCGGAAAGTTGGAGGAAAATTTTGGAGCGATCAATCAAAGTCGAAAGCCGTTGGCGGGGAAGAGCGTAACCCGACGCACCCGCTTTAGGTCACGCACGGAGCGCGGCTCTCCAGAGCCGCAGCGCGTCCGCACGGTCGTGGCCGGCTGCGGCTCGGGAGTGCCGCGCTCCTAGTGAAATCTTGAGCAGTGCGTGGATTGAGAATAAGCTCAGTGCCATGGACGACAATGTGGGTCCGAACAAGCTGACGTGGCGAAGTCCGCAAGTCCGTTTCAAAGTGCTGTTCACCGCACTGCTGCTCGCCTTCGTCTGCTATGGCCTCTTCACCTGGGTCCTTTGGCCTGTGAAAGTTTCGGGCGAAAGCATGATGCCGAATTACGTCAACGGCTCCCGTCATTTCATCAACAAGCTCGCTTACTGGTCCGAGAAGCCGCAGCGCGGTGATGTCATTGGACTGCGCGCACCCGACGGTGATGTTCTGATCAAGCGCATTATCGGGATGCCCGGAGAGCACTTGTCGTTCGATGGCGGGGTCGTGGCCATCAACGGTCTGCGCCTCGACGAACCTTACGCCCGGAGCCGAATCGCGTGGAGCAATGCCCCAGTGGCGCTCGGCCCGAATGATTATTACGTGATGGGCGATAACCGAGCCATCTCCGTCCTCGGCCCGATTTCTTCCGACCGCATCATCGGCAAAGTAGTGTTCTGATTTCCTGTTCGGTCTTAATTGTGATCTTATTCTTAATCCTATTCGCTTCGTCCGATGCAGCCGCGAGTTGAGGGATTAAGATTACGAATACGATTAAGACTTAAAGTAAGCCTTCGTGTTCTCGTGAACTGAATCGCTCGCGAGCAAGTCGGTGACAGTCCACCACTTCAACTCCGTGTGCTGATCATCCGGTGTGACGCGCAGGTCTTCCTTCAACTCCGCCGCCATACCCAGCACGACGTAATGCGTGTTCACGTTCGGCGCACCAAGAAAGTTGTCGGGGTAAATATGATCGAACACGCCCAACAACGTTGCGTCCGGAATCGTCACGCCCAACTCGCGTTGCGAAATTCTTTGCAGCGCCTCCGCCACGCGTTCGTTCTTCCGGATTCGCCCGCCGGGAACGAACCACATTCCCGGGGCGGGACGGTTCGCGCGCTGGCCGAGCAACACCTCGCCCCGGTCATTGCGCAGAATCAGATCGATGGATACCAGCGGTGTGGAATCCACAATGTGAAGAAAATCTTGGTCGGTCAGCATGGAGATGGATGGAGCGATTCGTTTGCGTGAAGCGGAGTCATCAGATTCAGCGCTAGGGTGCCGTCAACCGTCGCACGATGAACTCGCGCACGAGAGGAATTTTGCTCTGGCCGGCGAGGCGCATGGCTTCGGAGCGGTTGCCCGGAACAGCGGCTTCAACGCCATACCAAATCATCAGCGGAAGATTGGGATCCGCCACATCTTCGGCGTGCGAGACCAGCGCCTGCGCAATCGGCCAGCGTGCGCTATTCGGGATGCGCTGCAAAGCGGACGCCAGCGCGAGCCGCACGAAAGGTGATTTGTCCTGCTGCGCCATCGTCGCGAATCGTTGCAGCACCGCTTCGGTCGGGTTCTTGTCTTCGCAGAGTAATTGGACCGCCCACCAGCGTAGATTTTCGTCAAGATGCCCAAGGAATTCCAGAAGCAACGGCTGGGTGCTGATGGCGCGAGGGCCTCTGAGATCGAGAGGTGATTTGTTGAAGCGCGTTCCACTTGGAAGGC